>CAMLFK010000062.1 GCA_946479255.1 uncultured Oxalobacteraceae bacterium | reverse complement strand
GGCGCGAGCGCTCGTAGCCGCTGGTGAAGTAGGCCGGGTCGACTTCGACGATGACCACGCCGGCGAACTGGCCGGCGCTGTCGTTAAGGCGGCGCGAGAAGTGCAGGTGATATTCGGGATTGGTCGAATCCTTCTGCGCCGGGCTGACATAAGGTGTGTTGCCGGCGTTGAACTGGTGGTAGCGGAAGTAGGACTGTGACGAGACGTTCATCGGGCTCGATGGCGGATTGGTCGCCACCACGATGCCATGACGGTCGACCACGCTGACGACGAATACCAGCCCGGAAGGCAGCAGGCCTTGCTGGTTCAGGGCGGGCAGGGCTCCGGCCGGGCCTTTGAGTTCGACCGCGTACTTGATCACTTTCAGGGTCTGGTCGATGCTGACCAGGGTGCGCTGGACCTGGGCTTCATAGGTGTCGATCAGTTCGCGGCTGGACTCGCGCGCGGCCACCTGGGCCGACTCGCGTTCAAGTTCGATGAAGTGGCGGGTGGTCAGCGCGATCATGCACAGCAGCAGCAGCGCGAACAGCGGCAGCGAGATGTGGGTTTCCATGCCAAGGCCGAGCAGGCGGATGTATCGGGCCTGCTTGCCGGTCTTGCCCTGGAGTCGTTTGGTCATTTACGCATCGCCCCTGTCCTCAGCGTACGATCAATACCGGCTTGACGCTCGCATCGAGCGCGGCCTTGTCGATGTAGCCGATCAGGGCGGGATTTTCCGCCACCATCTTGCGCACGGCGGCGTTGCCGGCCACTTCGCGCGGCGGCTGGCCGCGGCCGGTGAAAATCATCTTGCTCCAGTAAGCCTTGATCAGCGGCGGCGATTTGGCGGCCACCTTGGCATAGAACTCGTCGCGCTGCGGCGAGCCGATGCGCTGGTCGAGCGCGACCGCTTCACCACCGTCCGGGAAGCTGGCTATCTGGCCGAGGAAAATGTCGGCCACCTGCTCGGCGCGCAGGGCGGCGATCGGGCTCTTGGCCGACACGATTACCACCAGCTCGGCGGCGCCGGCATGCAGGCAGGCCGCCAGCATCAAGGCAAGGGACAAGGGTTTGTGGAAGCGGTTCATGGATCGATGCATGCCCCCCTCCTCAGAACACGAAGTCAAGCGTGGCGCTGGCCGCGTCGACGTGCTGGCCAGAGCGGAACCCCGGCTGCTGGTTGATCAAGGTGCCGCGCGAGCCGTCGCTTGGCTTCAGGCGGTCGTACTGGAGCTTGAAGGCGACGTTGCTCATGATGTCCCAACGTACGCCGGCGCCGACGCTCGACTGGATCGGGATGAACGAGAGATAGGCGTTCAGGCCGGCGTTCAGCATGCCCGCCAAGTCCGCCATCTGGGGCGGCAGCCCCATGGTGGGCAGGCCTTCTACGACTGTCTGCACGCCGGCGCGGATGCGTGCATACGACAGATATGGCGTGAATTCGCCGGCGCGGTAGCCGGCGCTGGCATATGCCGAGGTGGTCTTGGCGAACAGCGAGCGGGTGTCCATCTGTCCCGCTTC
This sequence comes from uncultured Oxalobacteraceae bacterium, assembly GCA_946479255.1. The sequence continues at coordinate 19,191 of CAMLFK010000062.1, read as the reverse complement.
GCCGGTTACGTACCAGTTGCCCGGATCGTAGGTGGCGCCGATGGAAAACGCGGTGGTGCGTTTGTTCACGGTGGCGTAATGGTCGGCGATGGCGATGCCGGCCGGGCCGAACTGGCGGTAGGCGTTGAACAGGTCTTCAGCGATATTGACCGTCAGGCGGCCGGCGAGGGCGCTGATGCGCATGGCGGCGGCGCCGCGTTCGGCGCTGTACGACAGGCCCGACACACCGCGCGCCCTGGAGCGGTAGGAGCCGATCAGGCGGGTATCGTTTCTTCCGAAAGAGAGCTGGGTCCGGTGCTTGATGCCCATGGCTTGCCAGCGGTAGTTCAGGTCGATGCCGTCGCTGTGGGTGACCGGCACGGCGTTATATACCTCGGCCGGCATGCGCACGAAGGTGTAGGCGTAGCCGATCTTGCGGTAGTCGGCGGCCAGGTACATGGGCAGGGCGATCCGGCCTGCGCGCACCGACAGGTCAGGCGTGATCTGGTACTTGATGTTGGCCCACTCGACTTGCGGCCGGTAGCTGCCGTCGAGGCGCTGTTCGGTCGTCACCTGGACTACGGCGGACCATTGCTTATTGAAGTTGACGCTGGCCTGGGCGCCCAGGCGGCTGTCCACGTGCGGACTCCAGCTGCGCGTATAGCCGGCGCCCTCGGGTTTAAGGATGGTGGAGGTGAAGTCGGCCTGGGTGGTATCGGCGTGGGTGACGCCGAGCGTGCCGAAGCCACTGAAGTGCCACGATGGACCGGCAGCGGTCCTGTTGTCGGCGTCGGCTTGCGTCCCCGCCTGCGCATATGCACCGCCGCCTGCAAGCAGGCAGGCCAGGACAGCAGCGTGATAGCCCGCGCGTGCAGTGAAGGGCGTTTTGCGAAGATGCATTCGTAGCAATCCAATGGTCGGCATGCTTTGCGCACCGGCGCTGCCGTCAAGGGCGCCAGGAACCGGTCGGCATGCGGAGATATAGGTGTAGGTAAGCTGTATCAGCTCGCAAGTTAACTTGCGAATGGTTAAGACTCGACTCTATAGAGTCGAGTAACAATTGTCGATATTTTTCCCACGAGTAATAAAAGGACTTCAATTTTTCGTGCAAATGTGCAACATTGCGTGAGAACTGGCGAGCCTGGCAACGATGTCATACCGAAGTTGTGATCATTCGCACGTTTAAATTCATTAGCGCGCCGGAAGTTCTCAACGTAAGCTCAAGCAATCAGCAAAGGTCAATGCAGAGGCGCTAATGTAAGAAAATTCATGGCGGCACCGGACCCCCTCGGCTGCCGCTCACCATCTCCGTTGTTCTCGACGTGCGCTACCGGTTCGCCGGTCAGCGCACATTTTTTTGTCCTGAAACGTCAAGGTGTAGCAGTGTCGGGCGCGTCGTACCATATGCCGAGCCTGTCGCCCTGCCATTTCAGAATCTGGAAGAAGTAGGCGTTCGACAGCATGAGCAAGCCGCCGGCGAGTGCGGCGTCGCTCACAAAACCCAATAAACAGAACAGGAATCCGGTCGCATGGGAGAGCAGCACAATCCTGTGGGCGACCCGTCTGTCCGGCTGCACACTGAGGAAGTTGAAGGCAAAACAGCACTTCAGCCACAGGGGCAGGTTTTTCCAATTCTGGGTACTTTTATCGATCACGAGTGTCTCCTGGCTTAAGGTTGAGATATCAACTTCAAGCGCCGCAGCAATACATTTCAGAGACTCGACGCTCGCCTTGTGACCGCTTTCAATGCGCTGAATCGTCCTGGAATTGAGACCGGACATCTGCGCTAGCTGCTCTTGAGAGAGATTTCGGGAGAGGCGTAACTGCTTGAGAATCATTCGTGTGCTCCAGTGCTTGAGAGACTTAAGTTTCCTGGATTATGTTCGTTGTCGGTGACGACACGAGCCCGACTTTCACCCGACAGTCGGTGTTTTTACCCCGCCGGGCTCGATTCCCACAGGCGCTTGCCACTGGTCTCAAGCTGGGTCAGATAAAGCCGCAGGTCGAATTCGTATTGATGGTAATTCGGTTCCATATAGGTGCACAGCTTGTAAAACGCCTTGTCGTGTTGTTTTTCTTTTACGTGCGCCAGCTCGTGCACGGCGATCATGCGCAGGAATTCCAGCGGCACTTCTTTGAACACGGTCGCCACCCGGATCTCATGCTTGGCCTTGAGCTTGTTGCCCTGGACCCTGGAGATGGAGGTATGCAAACCCAGCGCATGCTGGATCACGTGGATTTTATTATCGAAGGCAACCTTGTTGATCGGTTCCGCGTTGCGCAGGAATTCGGTCTTGAGGTCCTGCACGTAATCGTACAGGGCGCGGTCGGTGCGGATGCCATGGGCGCGCGTATAGCGGCCAGTCAGTACCTCGCCCAGCCGGTCTTGCGCGAGCAATTGCTCGACCTGGCTGCGGGTGGCGTCGGAGTAGGCGCTGAGGTATTTGAGGCTGGGAGTTGGCGCACTTGCGCCAGGCAATGTCTTGGAAACCATGGCGGGGAGGGTAACACATCAGGACCGCCGGCGCACGCTGCCTGGCCGCGTCGACGATGCGCCGATACTTCTAAAAAACCGAAGTATTTGTCGTGTTTGCTCAGGTTGTTCAAGTGGCGAGCTGCTCTTATGATGTTAACCACTTTCCAACTTGAGGAGATCGACATGCGACTTTACCTGTGTATTTATCCGTTTTGTTCTCGACCCGAGCGTGCCCCATGAACGGCGTCGAAACCATTGCAACAGCCCCGATGTGGGCCGGCTTCATCGTCTTTGTCCTGGCGATGCTGGCGCTGGACTTGTTTGTTTTTGGCGGCAACAAGTCGCACAAGGTCAGCGTAAAGGAAGCGGCGGCCTGGTCCGCCGTGTGGGTCTGCCTGGCGCTCGGATTTACGGGCGGCCTGTGGTGGTATCTCACCGGCACGGCAGGCGCCGAGGTCGCTGACCAGAAGGCATTGGAGTTCCTGTCCGGCTACCTGATCGAGAAGACCCTGTCGGTCGACAACGTCTTCGTGTTCCTGTTGATCTTTAGTGCCTTCCAGGTAGCACCACAGTATCAGCGGCGCGTGCTGGTCTACGGCGTGCTGGGCGCGATCGTGATGCGTGCGATCATGATCCTGGCCGGGTCGTGGGTGGTGAGCGAATTTAGCTGGGTGCTGTATGTGTTCGGCGCGTTCTTGCTCATTACCGGCTTGCGGATGCTGGTGGCCGCCGATGCCGAGCCTGACGTGGCGAACAATCCGGTGCTGCGCTTTGCCCGCCGCCATCTGCGTGTGAGCGAGGGTGACCATGGCGAGCGTTTCATGGTGGTCAAGGACGGCGTTCGCTATGTCACGCCTTTATTCCTGGTGCTGATCCTGATCGAGGCGACCGACCTGGTGTTTGCGGTCGATTCGATCCCGGCCATCTTCGCCATCACGACCGACCCGTTCATCGTGTTCACGTCGAATCTGTTCGCCATCATGGGCTTGCGGGCGCTGTACTTCCTGCTCGTCGACGTGGCCGACCGCTTCCACTTGCTCAAGTATGGCCTGGCCATGGTGCTGGCTTTCATCGGTTCGAAGATGCTGATCATGCCGTGGTATCACATGCCGGTCCAGGCGTCGCTGACGGTGGTCGCAGTGATCATCGCCACCAGCTGTATCGCCAGCGTGTGGGTGACCCGCAGCAAAGGGGCGGTCAAGGAAAGTACGCCGGAACCAGCTTCCATTGATAAGGTAAAGGAATAAGTATGCGTCACTATCCAATTAACAGCGCTGATGCAGCGGGCCGTACCCTGGCCCTGCGCTCTGCCGTCCAGTAAGCGCGGACGATCATTGTGAAAAAAACCGGGCCGGATCCTTAGCCGGCCCGGTACAACACACCCGGTCTTACATCGATGGCGCGGCGCGCTGATTATTCCTCCTTGCCACCTTTGCCGCCGGACTTGTTCTCACTGCCCGTGCTGCTGGTGCCGCTGCGCGAGCCGGCTTGTTGCGCAGCCACTGCCGCGCGGTGTGCCGACTGGCGGCTCTCACCGCCTTTGCGGCCGATGTCGGCCATGTGTTCACGGTTGCGGCTGACTGCCTCCCCGCCTTTTTGCCCGGCGCGGCGCGCTTCTTCGGAATCGAATTCGTGTGCCGTGCCTTTTTGGTGCGCCGCCTGACCGCCTTTGCTGGCGATCTCGCGCTGCTGGCGTTCGTCCATTGCGGCAAAGCCTCGCTTGGCGGGAGCTTGCCCGTTGGTGCTACCGCTCTTCTGGGCGTTGCCGCTCGACGCGGAGCCCTTGTTGCCGCCACTTTCTTTACTAGTCGCCATGTCGATCTCCTTGTGTGTAGTTCGGGCCCGGCCGGGCAGGCCTGGCCGGGTAGGCCAGGAGCGCAATGATTGTTGCGCTCGTGGTTTAGAGACGTGCCTAGAGGCTTAGTTCCTGCGCCTGGCCGTTAATTGGGGGGACGCGGCGGCATGCGCGCGCTCGCGCGCACCACAGCCGGGTCGTCCTGGTCCAGCGGCGGCGCCGTCAGATCGTCGTCGAGCGCATCCTTGCGGGTCATCAGCCGCACGCCCAGCGCGTCCAGGTCGATGCCGCTGGCGCGCAAGGCCTCGAACATGTCGCTTTCTTCCTGCGCGATGTGATGGACGACCTCTTCGCCCAGCACGGTCACGGTGGTGTCGAAATGTTCGTCGCCCGGATACATGACCTCGAGCTGGCTGATCAGCTCGCGCGCGCCGGCATGATCGACCTCGGCATCGTCGACCAGCTCGTCGTTGTTCAGCGCGTCGCGCACGGCCGGGTAGAAAATCTCTTCTTCGATCATGCTGTGCAAGGTCAGCTCGTAGCAGATCTCGTCGACCAGCTCGGACTTGCGTTCGTCTTCCTCCTCGATGCCGCGCAGGCTGTCAAATTCGAGAAACAGCCGCCTGAATTTGTCGTGGTCGGCACGCAGCAGTTCGAGCGCATCGCGTGCCCACTGCTGGCCTGATTTGTCGTGGTTCGCCATGGATTTTCCTTTGAGGTAATCAGTGCACACGCTGGCTGCCGTTGCCGCCATGCGCCTGGAGCGCGGTGTCGCCGCTGAGGCGCGCGCTGCTCGTTGCCGATAGTGCCCAACGTGCTTCTTGAGCGCGCCGCTCCATCGCCTCGGCCAGGGCGGTGGTGCTGCGGCCGATGTCGGGCAGGTACTCCTGCGTCAGGCGGGCGAGATCGGCCTGCGTGCTGCTCAAGACGGCGCCAAGCTGTTGCTGGTAAATGCGCATGCGCTCGCCGGCCGGCGCCATCTGGTTCATCAGCAGGGTCGACAATTGGACGGGACCGCGCGCCGTCAGCAACTGGCGGCTGACCTTGAACATGTCTTCGGCCAGTTCACGCGAGTACTGCAGATTGAGTTCGGTGATGCGGCGCACCGCATCGTTGGTCTTGCGGGATAGTTCGGACAGATAGCCCACCTGGTTGTCCAGGTGCGCGAGCACGGCCGAATTCGACGAATTAGATGGCATGGGTTCCTCGATGAAAGCAAAAGGTGACACCATTGCAGCAATGGTGGACGTGCTTCTAATGAGCCGAGGATAGAGCCGCAGGCGGCGTGGAAGTTCCGTAAAGAGGCGGCGCGGGCGCGCTGGCTCAAGCCAGCGCACCGGGGAAGGGAGGCGGGAAGGGGACTTGCTGACGCTTACTGGTCGGCGACCTTGAGCACCAGCTTGCCGAAGTTCTTGCCTTCGAAAAGCATCAGCAATGCGGCTGGGAACTGATCAAGGCCTTCGACCACATCTTCGCGGCTCTTGAAGCTGCCGTCGGCGATCCAGCCGGCCAGCTTGGCAATGCCTTCCGGATAGCGGGCCGCGTAATCGAACACCACGATGCCCTCCATGCGCGCGCGGTTGACCAGCAGCGCCAGGTAGTTGGCAGGGCCTTTGACCGGCGTGGTGTTGTTGTACTGCGAGATGGCGCCGCAGATCACGATGCGCGCCTTCAAATTAATGCGGGTGAGGACGGTGTCGAGAATCTCGCCGCCGACATTGTCGAAGTACACGTCCACGCCGTTCGGGCAGTGTTCCTTCAAGCCATCCTTGACCGAGCCGTTCTTGTAGTCGATGCAGGCGTCGAAGCCCAGCTCATTGACCACGAAATCGCACTTGTCCTTGCCGCCGGCAATGCCCACCACGCGGCAGCCCAGAATGCGCGCCAGCTGGCCGACGGTCTGGCCGACCGCGCCGGCCGCACCGGACACCACCACCGTCTCGCCGGCTTTCGGCTGGCCCGATTCGATCAGGCCGAAGTAGCCGGTCATGCCCGGCATGCCCAGCGTGTTGAGCCAGGTGGTCAGGGGCGCCAGGCGCGTATCGATCTTGAAGAAGGAAGCGGTCTTGTCGTCGGCCGCGCCGACCCAGTAGCTTTGCACGCCGATGCCGCCCGACACATGATCGCCGGCCGCGAACTTGGGCGAGCGCGACTGCACCACCACGCCCACGCCGCCGGCGCGCATGACTTCACCGATGGCCACCGGGCGGATGTATGACTTGCCCTCGTTCATCCAGCCGCGCATGGCCGGATCGAGCGACAGGTACAAGGTCTTGACCACGATCTCGCCGTCGGCCAGCTCGCGCACCGGCTCGCTCGTTTGCTGCCAATCGCTCGTTTTGGGCAGGCCGACGGGGCGGGCGGCAAGGCGGAATTGCTGGTTCATCAGGGCGGTGGTCGACATGGCAAGTCCTTCGGAAGTGGTCAAGCCGATTACTATACCGCAAATTGCACGGTCGTGCTTTTTAATGGATGATGAGTATTTCGCTCATGCGTGCGACAATACAAGGTTCGCATTGTTCTCGCATCCCAACCATTAAAATGACGCATCCATCGCATCCGGAATATATCCTGACCCTGTCCTGCCTGGACCAGCGCGGCATTGTGCATCGCGTCTCCGGCTTCCTGGCCGAGCACGGCTGCAACATCATCGACTCCGCCCAGTTCGGCGACAGCGAATCCAAGTTGTTCTTCATGCGCGTGCACTTCGCCGCCGAAGATGCGGCCATGCCGGATACCCGGCTGCGCGCCGACTTCGCCGCGCTGTGCGCCCAGATGGGCATGCAGGGGCAGTTGCACGACGCGCATTACAAGCCGCGTGTGATGCTGATGGTGTCGAAGATCGGCCACTGCCTGAACGACTTGCTGTTCCGCTACAAAAGTGGCCTGCTGCCGGTGGAAATTCCAGCGATCGTCTCGAACCACATGGATTTTTACCAGCTCGCCGCGAGCTACAACATTCCGTTCCATCATTTGCCGCTCGCCACCGGCGCCGACCAGGCCGCCAAACTGGCCCAGGAAGCGCGCGTGCTGGACCTGATGGCGACCCACAAGATCGACCTGGTGGTACTGGCGCGTTACATGCAAATCCTGTCACCGGGACTGTGCGAGGCCATGAAGGGCAAGGCGATCAACATCCACCATTCCTTCCTGCCTAGCTTCAAGGGCGCCAAGCCCTACGCCCAGGCGCACCTGCGCGGCGTGAAGCTGATCGGCGCGACCGCCCACTTCGTCACCGGCGACCTGGACGAAGGCCCGATCATCGAGCAGGACGTCGAGCGGGTCGACCATGCGATGGACGCCGACACGCTGTCGGCGATCGGCCGCGATGTCGAGTGCGTGGTGCTGGCGCGCGCGGTGAAGTGGTTCGTCGAGCACCGCATCCTGCAGAACGGTGCCAAAACCGTCGTCTTCAAATAACAGTTATCAAAGGCAGCATCAATGGCCCTCAAGGCAACCATTTACAAAGCAGAATTGCAGATTGCGGACATGGACCGCAATTATTATCAGGAACACATGTTGACCCTGGCGCGCCACCCGTCCGAGACCGACGAGCGCGTCATGATCCGCGTACTGGCGTTCGCCATCCACGCCAGCGAGTCGCTCACCTTTACCAAGGGCTTGTTCGATACCGAAGAGCCGGACCTGTGGCAGAAGGACCTGACCGGCGCCATCGACCTGTGGATCGAGGTCGGCCAGCCGGATGAAAAGCGCCTGATGAAGGCCTGCGGGCGCAGCGAGCGGGTGATCGTGTACAGCTACAGCGCGACCAGCCATATCTGGTACAAGCAGATCGCCAACAAGCTCGAACGGGCCAAGAACCTTAGCGTGATTAACATCCCGGCCGAAGCCAGCGCCCAGCTCGAAGCCATGGCTCAGCGCAATATGCAGCTGCAGTGCACCATCCAGGACGGCCAGATCTACCTGACCGACAGCGTCAATACGGTGCTGATCGAGCGCGAGGAATTCAAGCCACAGCGCTAAGCGACCTTGCTCGTCCCTTTATCTTTATAATGGCCGAATGCTGAAAAAATTGATCAAGTGGCGCCTGCAAGTCTGGATCGCGTGTTTCGCCATCCTGATGAACGCGCTCGCGCCGTCGATTTCGCATGCATTGGCAGCAATCGGCGCCATGCCGGCCGTGGTCGAGATCTGTACCGTGGAGGGCAGGGTGTCGGCCGTGCTGGACGACGCCGCGCCGCTTTCCGGCATGTCGGCCATGGCCGATTGCGCTTATTGCCTGCCGCACGGCGGCAGTGACCTCTTGATGCCGCCCGCGCCAACGGTACTCGGCCTTTCCGGCGGCCACGCGCTGCGCCCCTTCCTGTTCTACCGCGCCCCCACGCCCTTGCTGGCGCTGTCGGCCGCTCCTCCTCGCGGTCCGCCCGCCACTGCCTGATCCCCGCAGCTTTTCGCAGTTTTTAATTCCTGTTCCTGATCAGGCAGTGCCTTGCCGTGCGCGCGTTCCGCGTGCCGGCCCGGCTTGCCAACCATATGAGACTTATCATGAAAAAAATCATGCTCGCATTGGCGGCATCGGTCGCGTTCGCGTCCGCCGCATCGGCACAAGTGACCGTCAGCGCACCGTGGGTGCGCGCGACCGTGCCCGTTCAGAAAAGCAGCGGCGCCTTCATGGTGCTGCGTTCGGCGCGCGATGCGCGCCTGCTGGAAGTATCGTCGCCGGTGGCGGCCAGCGTCGAAATTCATCAGTCCGACATGAAGGATGGAATGATGAAGATGCAGGAAGTCGACGGCATCGACCTGCCTGCCGGTAAAGAGGTCAGCCTCAGCGGCGGCTATCACGTCATGCTGATGGGACTCAAGCGCCAGTTGAAGGAGGGCGAGACGGTGCCATTGACCCTGGTGGTCCAGGCGGGCAAGCAGAAGCCGCAGCGCGTGACCGTGAACGCGGTCGTCAAGCCGCTCACTTACGCGCCGGCGCATGCCGGCCATTGAGGCGACAGCCATGACTCCAACACACTCCTATAAGCCGCTGGTGCTGGCGCTGCTGGCCGCCGGCATGGCCCAGCACGCGCTGGCGCAGGAAGCGCCTCTGCCCAGCGTCATCATCAACGGCGGCCGTCCCAGCTCGCTGCCGGTGCAGATCCCGACCACCATCGAAACGATCCGCGCCGAGCAGATCGAAGAGCGCATCAACGCCACCGACAGTGAAGACGTGCTCAAGTACTTCCCCAGCCTGAACGTGCGCAAGCGCTACGTCGGCGACTACGACCACGCCGTGCTGTCGAGCCGCGCCTCCGGCACCGGCAACAGCGCACGCTCGCTGGTGTACGCGGACGGCATCCTGCTATCGAACCTGCTCGGCAACGGCGCCACGTTCACGCCGCGCTGGGGCCTGGTTTCGCCGGAAGAAATCGAAAGGGTCGACGTGTTGTATGGGCCGTTCTCGGCGGCTTATCCCGGCAATGCGGTCGGCGCCGTGGTCGACTTCCAGACCCGCATGCCGCGCCAGCTGGAGGCGCATGTCAAGCTGGCCGGCTTTACCCAGAAGTTCTCGCACTACGCAACTAGCGGACGCTTCGGCGGAGGGCAGGGCAGTGCCTCGATTGGCAACCGGTCCGGCAAATGGTCCTGGTGGGCCGACGTGGCGCGCCTGGACAGCCGCGGCCAGCCGATCGGCTTTGCCAACCGTACCCTGTCCAATGCGCCGGCCGGCAGCGCGCTACCGGTCAGCGGCGCCGTGGCCGATACCAACCCTTCCAACAAGCCGTGGCTGATCCTCGGTGCGGCGAACCAGGCGCACACGGTGCAGGACCATGCCAAGGTCAAGCTGGCATACGAGATCAGTCCCGTTGTGCGGCTCAGCTACACGCTGGGCTGGTGGGATAACGAAGTTACGCGCGCCTCCCAATCCTACCTGCGCGACGCGCTTGGTGCGCCTGTCGTCGGCGGCAAGGTGGCGATCAATGGCGCCAGCTACGAGTTGAAGGCCCCGGACTTCGCGCCGTCCCGCGCCAGCCTGACCCACGTGATGCAGGGCCTGTCCCTCAAGCAGTTCAGCCGCGGCGTGTGGGACTGGGAACTGGCCGCCACGCGCTACAACTACGCGACCGACCAGGTGCGTACGCCGACGGTGCCCGTGCCAGGCCTGGACTCGCCGGGCGCCGGCCGCGTGACGGACATGGGCGACAGCGGCTGGCATACCTTCTCGGCCAAGGGAATCTGGCGTCCCAACGCGGCACACGTGATCGAGATGGGCTATCAGGACGACAGTGCGCGCCTGCGCACCAATGTGCATAACCTGAGCGACTGGCTCGCCGGGAGCGGCGACACGCTCGCTTCGGTTTTCAAGGGCAGCACGCGCTTGCAAAGCTTGTTCGTGCAGGATGGCTGGAAAGTCAGCCCGACATTCAAGGCGACCCTGGGCGCTCGGCTGGAGCGCTGGCGCGCGTTTGACGGTGCGATCGGCAATGCCACCTCCACGCTGCCATTTGGTACCCGGAGCGAGACCAGCTGGTCGCCCAAGGGCGCGCTGGCGTGGACGGTGCAGGACGACTGGACTGTCAAGGCATCGGTGGGCAGGGCGGTGCGCAACCCGACCGCGGCCGAACTGTTCCAGGGTTCCATCGCGAACGGTGAGGTGGTCAACAGCGACCCGAACCTGCGCGCCGAGCGCTCGTGGACCGGCGAGCTGACGGCCGAGCGCACGAGCTTGAACAGCATCCTGCGCGCGACGGCGTTTCATGAGACCACGCGCGATGCGCTGTATTCGCAGCGCCTGACCGTGGACGTGAACACGGTGCAGAACGTGGACCGCATCCGCACGTCGGGGATCGAGCTGGCGTGGCAGGGCGACCATGTGTTCACGCGCGGACTGACCGTCAATGCCAGCACCACCTACGCGCACTCGGTGATCGCTGCCAATGCCGGTTTGCCGGCCAGCGTGGGCAAGCGGCAGCCGCGCGTGCCTGCCTGGCGCGCCAATCTGCTGGCGACGTATGCCTGGGACGAGAAGCTGTCGAGCACCTTGGGCGTGCGCTATAGCGGCAAGCAGTTCAGCAGCCTCGATAACAGCGATACCAATGGCAAGACCTATATGGGCGTGTCGGATTATCTGGTGCTGGATGCGCGCATGCGCTACCGGTTCAGCCGGCAGTGGAGCGCCGCGCTGGGAGTCGATAATTTAAACAACGCGACTTACTGGGCGTTTCATCCGTATCCGCAAAGGACCGTGGTGGCGGAGTTGCGGTTTGACCTTTAATATCCGCTACCGTCGTTAAGCCGTCATTTCGGGCAATGCCCGGAATGACGGCGGATCAGTCAGCGCACCGGCCCCAAGCGCCTGATCCCGCCCGAACCCACCATGGTCTTGCTGATTTTCGGATCGCCATAGTAATTCACGCTTCCCGAACCGGCGATACTCACACGCAGCGTATCGCGCGCATTGACGCTGGCTTCGCCCGATCCGGCCACGTTGACGCTGACCTCATTGGCCCTGACCTGGTCCAGATCCACGCTCCCCGATCCGCCTATCGATACCGTCAGCTTGTGCGCCACGCCGCCGTCGACCTTGAGGTTGCCGCTGCCGCCGATCGATGCCGTCATCGCTTCAGCCTCCACCCCGCGCAGGCTGATCGACCCGGAGCCGCCGATGTCCGCACTGATCTTGCGCCCCTTCAGTGCGTCGCCGACAATCGACCCGGAGCCACCCACATTGAGCCTTTCGATCGCGCGTGCCTGCACCACGACCTTGATGCGGGCCGGTGTCGTGATGGCGTTGCGGTGAATCGGCCGGATCATCAGCGTGCCGTTTTCCACCACCGTCTCAATCTTGCCCAGCAAATCTGCGTCGGTCTCGATCGTCACCGATTCGGTGTTGCCGATGCGTAGTTCGGTGTCGCCAGGAATACTCAGCGACAAGCCGTTAAAGCCGCTGACCTCGCGGGTCTGTTTCTGGATCGTGGCGGCGCCGGCGGTCGCCGGCAAAAGCAGCGCGAGCGCGCAGGCGCTCAAAGCCAGGCGGCGGGAATGGAAGGTATGCATGGCGGTCTCCTTGCGTGATGTTGTCCTGTTCAGCATAGTAAGAATGATTGTAAAAGCGGGCCGCGCGCGCCGTGCGGGATTTGCGACAGACTGCAAGGCCGGCGGAATAGCCTGCGGCCTGGGCCGCCCAAGCGGGTATCATGTCGCCTTTGCTTTTGTACTTCATTGGAACCTCATGCTGATCATCACTATTAAACAGGGCAAGGAAAAAAGCTTGCTCGCCGGCGAGCCGTGGATTTACCCGACCGCAATCGAAAAGGTCGACGGCAAGCCGAACGAGAAGATGAAGCCGGGTTCCACCGCCATCGTGCAGTCCTCGTCGAAAAAGTTCCTGGCGCGCGCGGCCTACAACTCCAAGTCGCAGATCCGTGCCCGTGTGTGGACCTTCGACGAGAGCGAGCCGGTCGACCACGCGATGATCAAGCGCCGCGTGCAAGCCGCGCTGGCGGGCAGCGCCGCTGCCGCGGCCAAGGCCAAGCCGGACCAGGTGGTGCGCCTGATTAACGCCGAAGCGGACCGGCTGCCGGGCCTGATCGTGGATTCCTTCGGCGGCAAGGACGGCTACCTGATCTGCGAATTCCAGTCGGGCGGGGCGGATGCGTGGAAGGTGCCGATCGTGCAGGCGCTGATGGCCGGCACGGGATGTCCGAACGTCTACGAGCGCTGCGACGAGCTGGTGCGCAAGGGCGAGGGCTTGCCGCTGGTGTCGGGCGCGCTGGCGGGCGAGGAGCCGCCGGCGGACGTGACGATCACCGAAAAAGGTGTGCGTTACCAGCTGGACCTGACCACCGGCATGCGTTACCTGGCCCGTTAACAGTAAAGCGTATCTACTGCGCAACCATTCTTACCGCTGGGCGATAGTCGTCTTATAATGGGATGACTATTCACCCAGCCTTCGCGCCCGATGGAAAATCACCAGTCCTCGCAAATCCGCACCCTGACGTATGTCGAAAACGAGGACCATCCGGTTTTCGGCACCCTGGTCGAGCAGATCCTGCACTTGCTGAACTCGCGCCTGATGTTCAGCGACATCATCATTCACCAGAACAGTCCCTTGATGCTGCGCCAGCCGAAAGGGCTGGTGGCGGTGACGGATTCGCCCATCACCAAGGAAGAGCTGGAAGAGTTCTTCGAGGTGATCGAACCGAATTGGGCGGTGCGGATTGCCGACCGCGCGTTTGACCGCTCGATCGACCTGCATACGGCGCGCATCAGGGCCAACTGCTTCAGCTTCCAGGGCAAGAAGCGGCTGGGCTGCGTGGTGCGGCGTTTTCCCAAGGAGCCGCTGGCGCTCGGTCAACTGGGCTTGCGTCCGGCCGAGCAGGATTTCGCCAGCCTGACCAGCGGGCTGGTACTCATTATCGGCGACACCTGCCAGGGCAAATCGACCACCATCGCCTCGATGCTGGACCAGATTAACAAGACCCGCTCCGGGCATATCATCACGATTGAAGATCCGGTCGAAACCCTGATCCCCCAGCGCAAATGCATCATCACCCAGCGCGAAGTGGGTTTCGACGGGGATGTCGAGAGTTACTACCTTGGAGCGCTGGATGCCTTGCGCGAGCGGCCCGATGTGATCGTCATTGGCGAGATCCGCGATGCCCAGACGGCGCAGGAAGCGCTGGCGCTGGCCGAATCCGGACCGCTGGTGCTGGCCTCACTGCACGCGCGCTCGACCGAACTGGGATTGCAGAAAATGGCGCGCCTGCTGGGTAATTCGGATGCGCAGCTGCAGGCGCTGGCCAATGCCATGCGCGGGGTGCTGTGCCAGGCCTTGCTGCCTTCGCTGGAAGGCGAGCGTTATTATCTGGCGACCGAGTGCCTGACCTCCAATCCGGAAGTGGTGCGCATGATCGAATCGGGACGACTGGGCGAGGTGCGTACCTTGATGGATGGCGGGACCGGTAAATTCAATGCGGGCTGCCATTCGATGAATACGGCGCTGATCAACCTGCTGCGCGATAAGAAGATCAGCATGGCCGACGCGAAGGCTGCGACCACGGATCGGATCGGGTTTGCCGATGCTTGTTATTCGGCGATGCTGGACGCGGCTTGATTTAGCCACTAGCCCCAAGGCCGTCATCCCCGCGAAGGCGGGGACCCATTCCACTTAAAATTTGTGAATGCGCTTGCTAAGCGTACGTGCTATGGGGGAAACGCATGCGTTTCCCCTTCGCGGGGATGACGGCGGAGAGGGTAACGGTTCTGCTCATTCAAGCGGCACGCTTCTATATCGGTTCACCTCACTCGCCGTCACCGGCGGCGCCTTATTCCCCCAGCTATTACGAATATAGGTCACCACGGCCGCCACCTCATAATCATCCATCTGATGGCTATACGGCGGCATCCCATACGGCCGTGGATTGCCCGCGGTCCCCGGCGCAAAACCCCCATTGAGCACGATCCGGATCGGATTCACAGCCGACACCATGGTCAGCGCCCGATTGCCACCCAAGGGCGGATAATGCGGCGGCAAGCCCTTGCCGTCGCTGCCATGGCATTCCATGCACTGGCTCTCATAAATCTTCTTACCCTGTGCGAAAACCTGATCGAACTTCGGCCCGGTCACCGGTTCCGGCGCCAAGCCGGGCGTCGCCGGCAGGGACTTCAGATACACCGCCATGGCGCGCGTGTCCTCATCGCTCAGATGCTGCAAACTCTTTTGCACCACCTCGGCCATCGGCCCGAACACCGTCGCGCGCGGTGAGATTCCGGTCTTGAGCAGCTGCGCAATGTGGTCTACTTCCCAGCTTCCCAGGCCAGCCTCGGCATCGGAAGTCAGCGATGGCGCATACCAGCCCAGCACAGGAATCAGCCCGCCGGACAAGCCTTCCTCGGTGGCGCCCAAGGTATTGCGGCTGCTGTGGCAGGCGCTGCAATGGCCCAGGCCTTCCACCAGATAGGCGCCGCGGTTCCAGACCGCATCCTGCGATTTGCCGCCGCCGTACACGCCAGGTTCAAAGTAAAACAAGCGCCATACCGCCAGCGACAGTTGCTGGTTGTAGGGAAAGCGCAGGCTGTGTTCCTGGCGGTCACTCTTGTGCGGCGGCAGGCTTTTCAGATAGGCGAACAGGGCGTCGGCGTCGTCGCGCGTAACCTTGGTGTAGTTGGTGTAAGGGAAGGCCGGGTAGAGCAGGCGCCCACCCGGTGCGATGCCGTTGTGCAGGGCGTTCCAGAAGTCGTCCGCGCTCCAGGCGCCGATGCCGCTTTCCTTGTCCGGCGTGATGTTGGGTGCAAACACCTTGCCGAAGGGCGTGTCGAGCGCGCGCCCGCCGGCGTATTCGACGCCGCCGCGCACGGTGTGGCAGGCCATGCAGTCGCCGGCCTTGGCCAGGTAGGCGCCGCGTGCGATATTTTCCGGCGTGCCGGCGTAGGCGGATGGCGAGCTGGCCTGGACCATGTCGGCACGCGGCCACGCCAGGCCAATGGCGATGGCGGCGATGACGAGCAGGGCCAGCAGAATCAGGGAGAGTCGTTTCATCATCATGGCCTCAGTCCGGTGCGCTGCCGCATGGCATCGGGAGTGGGCGGGCAATCGCCGTGGCCGGGCGCGCTTCGGTCGATACAGGCTGAGTGCCGATCCAGCTGGAAATGGCGGTCACGTCGGACAGGGACAGGCGCGCAGTGATCTCGGCCATGCAGTCGGGCGCATGGGCGCGCCGGGTCTTGTTGCGCCATGCGCCGAACTGGGCGTTGAGGTAGTCGCGCGGCAGGCCCAGCAGGCCGGGAATGGCGGGCGCCACGCCGGTCAGCTTGTCGCCGTGGCAGGCGATGCAGGCGGGCACCTTGAGCCTGGCGTCGCCCTGCATGACCAGCTGGCGGCCCCGTTCCAGCACGGCGGGCGCCGCATCGCTCGATTGCACGGGCGGGGCGGGCAGGTGCTGGGCGGCGAAGTGATCGGCGATTTCTTGCAGGTAGGCGTCGGGCAGGTGCTCGACCATATAGCTCATCAAGGGATACGTGCGCCGGCCTTGCTGGAAGTTCTTGAGCTGATTGTACAGGTAGCCGGCGGGCTTGCCGGATATGCGCGGGAAGAAGGCGTCGTTGACGTCCTTCTTGGCGTGGCAGGAAGCGCAAGCCACCAGCCGCTGGGCCATGGTGTCGGGCAGTACGGCGGGACGTTCGGCGGCCAGCGCGCCCATTGGCAGGGCCAGCAGCAGGCAGGACGTTTTGAGTAGTCTGATCATCAGATCATTTTACCGAGGCCAGTTTTTCAGTGTCACAAATGTTCATGACAAATTGTCCTACGCTGGCAAGCTGGCGCTGCGCCCGCGTGCGCGGGCCGGCGTTCAGCCGGCGGGCAGGCTGCGCCAGTGCCGGTAGATGCGCAGCGCCACGTGGGCGTCGTCGGCCGCATACAAGATCTGCTTTTCCGACAGGCGCGGCAGGGCCCAGTTGGTGGTGGTGATCTTCTTGGATTTTTGCAGAGCCTGGCCGAAGTAGCGCGCCACCGCTGTCTTGGCACCGAGCGTGTTGCGCTCGCCTTTACGCAGCGCGGTCGACAGGTCGAGCAGGTTGACCGCGTCGATGCCGAGCTTGCCGCGCAGGCGCTTGACGTCGTCGGACAGGCCGAAGCCGACCTTGAGGATGGTGCTTGATTCAAGCACCGCTTTCAACACTTCGACAGCCGGCGCGGCGCCGATCTGAAACAGGTAGGCGGAATCGTCGGTGGCCAGCTGCACTAGGTGCGGGCCGGTCGAGATTTCGCCTTTGAGAAAGGTCGGCTTGGATTCGGTATCGAAGCCGACCACGTCGCTGGCGATCAGGGCGGCAAACGCCTCGGCCGCGTCGCGGTCGGACTTGACCAGGCGTACGTTGGCCAGCTTGATGCCGTCATAAGGCGGCAGCAATTCTTCCAGGTCCGGAGTCATGGGAGGCGAAATCAGCCGTTCTTGGAGAACTTGGAGGCGAGCAGCTGCAGTTTTTCCTGGCGCAGGCGGTTGGCTTCCTCGGCCTGTGCCGCTTCGCGTTCGGCTTTCTTGCGTTCGGCTTCTTTCTTGAAGCGCTGCTGCAAGGTTTCTTTGGCGTGGGTGCGGTGCGTGTCGCTGACTTCAGCGCCGGCGGTGCCGTCGAGGTCGTAGCGGACGGTGGCTTTTTCCATGGCGCGCAGATAGCGCAGCGAGCCGGTGTGGATGCCGAGCGCGGCGCGCATGGTCTTGCGGTCCAGGCCGGGCAGGCGGGCCAGCAGCTGCTTGTCGATACCGATGGACAGCGGCAGGCAGTCGCGGAAGGCCGGGAACTGCTGCTGCAGCTGCTTGAGCAGCGCGCGCGGACTCTGGCCGGCAGGCGCGTTCGCAGCCGAGTTGGCAGCCAGTTCGGCCGTGGCTACGGGCGTCGTTTCAGGGACCGCGGATACGGGCGCCAGGGTCGGGACGGGGGTGTCGGCGGACTCGGCGACAAGACTGTTTGTGTTCATTGACTTCATTGTGATATCGGGAAGCGAAAGGATAGCATGGTCAGATTGGCACGTGCTTGGATTTATTCGCGTGCGCGGCGGCGCACCCCAAGCGGCGGACCGCGAAATCGTGTATGATCCGCCCCTTGCTTTGCGCGTGGCTTGAGAGCGCGCAGAGTTGTCGGTCGCTTGAAATGAGGTTCGCAGTCTTATAGATTGCGGTGATATCAGATATATGATTTATCAATTATCGCGATATCTGTGCATGGTGCATAATTGCACTGTCTCCTCTATTCTTTCTTCTGAAAAATAGATTCAAGCCCGTTTTAGTTGACGGGCTTTTTTTCGTTCTGCCATGTACAGCGCCCTTTTGATCACTGCACCACCTTTCCTGTCAGCCGTTGCGCCATGCGCCGGCCGTCGGTTGCGTGCCGTGCTTGCAAAACGGCGACCCCGCCCTGATTAACTAACAGGGCCTTCCTGATACACCGTCCAGCGAGCGCGCTTCCAACGCGCTGGGTGGATTATTGACTGGAGTTTTAATGAAGAACACCGCGAAAACCTTGACCCTCACCGCCACCAAAGCGCCGCGCAAAGGCAGCGCGCAACTGGCCGTGCCCAAAACCGCTACCTCCTATTTTGTAGAAACGGAAGCGGCGGCCAAGGTAACCGTGGTGAAAAAGGGCTCGCGCCTGGCCGCCGTGGCATCAAGCGTGGAGCTGGAGCAGTCGGCCGCCGTCAGCGAAGCGCCGGCCGAAGTGCTGGCCACGCCGCAAGACAGCGTAGCGGCCGCTCCGGCCACCGTTGTCGTGCGCAAGCGCTCCAAGCTGGCCGCGCTGGCCGAGGCCGCCCCAAGCGCCGCCGAGTCCGATGCCCCGGCCGTCAAGACCGTCGTCAAGCGCGTGGTGCGCAAGGCCGAAGCCGAGCCGACCGTGATCATCACCGCCGGCCAGTCGGTCAGCCAGACCACCGACGCCGCCGCGCTGGCCGCGATCGATACCTCCGGCTACCTGCTGCCATCGGTCAAGGTACCCGGCCGCCGCGGCCGTAAGCCGAGCGAATTCACGCCGGAAAACGACGAAGTCGCGGCACTGAACGCGGTCGAGCGCGCCGAACTGAAAGCCGTGTCCAAAGCCAAGGAACGCAAGGCCAAGAACGGCCTGGCCAGCGCGCTGACGGGCGACGAAAAGACCTCGGAAGCCGATCTGGAACGCCGCCGCCAGCAGATCAAGAACTTGATCAACATGGGCAAGGAGCGCGGCTTCCTGACCTACGCCGAGATCAACGACCAGCTGCCGGAAAACATCATCGATCCGGAAGCGATCGAAGGCATCATCGCCACCTTCAACGACATGGGCATCGCGGTGTACGAGCGCGCCCCTGACGCTGAAATGATGCTGTTGACCGACACCGTCGCCACCGCCACCAGCGACGACGAAGTCGAAGCGGCCGCCGCGACCGCGCTGTCGACCGTCGATTCGGACTTCGGCCGCACCACCGACCCGGTCCGCATGTACATGCGCGAAATGGGCGCCGTGG
>CAMLFK010000061.1 GCA_946479255.1 uncultured Oxalobacteraceae bacterium | reverse complement strand
ACTGAAGTGACGCTCAAGAGCGCCACCCTGGACAATGCCGGTACGGTGCAGGCCGGCACCAGCCTGTCCGTGACCACCACCGATACCCTGAACAACAGCGGCGCCCTGCAGAATCTCGATGCCGCCGGCACGCTGGCGCTGCAGGGCGCGGCGATTGCCAACAGCGGCACGGTGCAAGCTGCCGGCATGGCGACGCTGAGCAGCGCGGGCACCCTGGAGAACAGCGGCAAACTGCTGGCCGGCGCCGACCTGGGCGTCAGCGCCGCCGGCCAGCTGCACAACAGCGGCGCGGCCAGCGTGATGCTGGCGCAAAGCGCCATGACCTTGCGCGCCGCGGCGTTCCAGAACGACGGTGGCGTGCAGGCAGCGAGTGCGCTGACGGTCGACGCGACCGGTGGGCTCGACAATCGCGGCCTGCTGTCGACCCGCGAGCAGGGCGCTGCGCTGAGCCTGACCGCGGCCGGGATCGACAACAGCGGCACCGTCCAAGGGGGCGGCACGGCCACGCTCTACAGCGGCGGCACGCTCGCCAACAGTGGCCAGGTCACGGCCGCCACGGCCTTGAGCCTCAACGCCGCAAAAGACATCTTCAATGGCGGATCGGGCGTGCTGCTGGCCGGTACCAGCCTGCATAGCGCAAGCGCGACCTTCGACAACTTCGGCGCCGTCCAGGCCGAGAACTCGCTCTCCATCGGCGCCAGCGGCCTGCTGTCGAACCGCTCGACCATGCTCACTCTGGCGCCTGGCGCCACGCTGGCGCTGCTCGCCGGCGCGGTCGACAACAGCGGCACGGTGCAGTCGGCAGGCGATGCCGCCATCAGGGCGTCCAGCGGCGCGATCGCCAACGCCGGCGATATCCAGGCGGGGGGACACCTGAACCTGACTGCCAACCAGGCCTTGTACAACGGCTCCGGTGCGCGCTTGCTGGCGCTGGCGACGCTCACTGCGCGCGGCGCCAGCATCGACAATAGCGGCGCGGTGCAGGCCGGGACCAGTCTGACCATGAACGCCACCAGCAGCCTGGTCAACCGCTCCGTGATCCAGAACCGCAGCGCCGGCGCCGCCGTCACGCTGAGCGGCGCATCGATCGGCAACCAGGGCACAGTGCAGGCGCTGGGCGCGGCCAGTCTGGCCAGCACCAGCGGCGCCATCGACAACAGCGGCCAGATACTCGCCGGGGGCAAGCTCGGCCTGACCGCCGCGGCCGCACTCAACAATAACGGTGCGGCCAGCCTGCTGATGTCCGACGCGGATCTGAACGCGCACGGCGCCAGTTTCACCAACAGCGGCGCGGTCGGAGCCGGCGGCAGCCTGGCTGTTACCGCGATCGGCGCGCTCCTCAACAGCCATGTGATCGAGACCACCGGTTCCGCCGCCCTGACGCTGCAGGCGGCCTCGATCGGTAACAGCGGCTCGGTACAGGCCAGCGCCGCCGCCAGCCTGGCCAGCAGCACCGGCGCGCTCGACAACAGCGGCCAGATCCTGGCCGATGGCGCGCTCGCCATTCAGGTCGCCACCGCGCTCAACAATACCGGCGCGGCCAGCAAGATCGTCGGCCAGCAAGCGCTGGCCATCAGCGGCGCCGGCGGCTTCGACCTGAGCAACGATGGCCGGGTACAAGCGGCCGGCGCCCTGACGCTCGGCTCCGCCGCCACGCCGGTGGACCAGCTGCACAACAGCAGCGGCGCCACCCTGCTGGGCGAAGCCGTGCGCATCGACAGCGGCGTCCTGCTCAACCAGGGCCGCCTGCAGGCCATGGGCGCCGGCACGCTCGCCAGCGGCACGCTGGCCAACCAGGGCAGCGGCGCGGTGATCCTGCTCGGCATCGACGGCAGCGCCAGCAGCATCGCGGCCACCGCCACACTGACCAACGAGGGGGCGATCCACGGCGGCGGCGACCTGGCCATCGCCGCGCCCCGCATCGATAACAGCAACACCGCCGGCATCTCTTCGCTGGCCAAGCTGAACCTGACCAGCGCCACCAGCGGTATCGGCAATGCCGGCGCCTTGTATGCGGGCGACACGCTGACCCTGACGGCAACCGGGCAGACCATCGTCAACACCAGCAGCGGCACGCTGGACGCCACCAATATCGTGCTGGGCGCGGCCACCTTCGACAACTACAACACCGTCATCGCCACCGGCGACACCAGCATCAGCACCACCACCGCCTTCAACAACCTGCCGACCGGCGGCATGCCCACCATCGTGGTCGCCTCGACCGTCTACGACGGCGCGACCACGCCGCACGACTCGGGCGACTATAACTGCAATATCTTCGGCGACTACTGCGACCACCTGTGGGTGCGTGCCCAGAACTACACCGTCACCGAGGGGCTCGACAGCGCCATGCCGGTGCAGAAGGGCCAGATCATCGCCGGCGGCACCATCAACCTGAACTACGGCGGCGCCGGGGTCAACCGCGCCTCGCTGATCTCCGCACCGAACATCAACATCAGCGGCAGCGGCAGCTTCACCAACGTCGACATGCACCTCGACCAGATCACCTATGCGCGCCGCTGGCGCATCTACAAGACCGACAGCACCTTCGGTTCGCTCAACTACGACTACCGCTACCCGACCGACGGCAGCCAGTTCGGCTGCAACGACGGCGGCTGCTTCGGCGGCAGCGCCGGCAGCGAAGGCGGCGCCCAGGGCAGCTCGTTTGGCCTGGAAACCGGCCGCACCACGATCCAGATCTGGAGCGCCGGCGTGTACGCGACCAACCTGGTGTTTTCCGGCGGCAGCCTGCGCAACCTCGGTTCGCCCTACACCCGCAGCGCCAGCGCCACCAGCGTGGCAGGCGCCGGCGCGGCCAGCGTGGCCGGCGCGGCGGGCGCCAGCGTCACCCCGAGCGCCGGCATCGGCTTCGGTGCGGTGGGCGGCGCCAAGGTCGCGCCGGCCGCGGCGCCGAACGCCGGCGGCCTGTCCGGCGCCAGCCTCGCGGTCAATGTGGCGGCGGCAAAAGGCCTCAGCTTCACCGGCCTGAACCTGGCCCTGCCGACCAATCCGAACGGTTACTTCGTCACCGCCAAGAACCCGGCCTCGGAGTTCCTGGTCGAGACCAATCCGCTGTTTGGCGCGGGCAGCAATTCGGTCGGTTCGAGCTATCTGTCCCAGCTGCTCGGCATCGATCCGGACAAGCAGCAAAAGCGCCTTGGCGACGCCAACTACGAAGCCAAGCTGATTCGCGACCAGCTGGTCGCCCAGACCGGCAACAACATCATCAAGGGCCAGAAAAACGAAGCGGCGCAGATCAAGGCGCTGATGGAAAACGCCGCCGGCATGGCCGGCACCATGGGCCTGTCGCTGGGCCAGCCGCTGTCGGCCGAACAGGCCGCCGATCTGAAAGAAGACATGGTGTGGATGGTGGAACAGGTGGTCGGCGGCCAGAAAGTGCTGGTGCCGGTGGTCTACCTGGCCCAAAGCACCAAGGACGCCATCGAAAGCGGCGCCGTGATGGCCGCCACCAATTCCAGCATCAAGGCCGGGACGCTCGAAAACAAGGGCGGCACCATCGTGGCCGACCAGCTGGCGATTACCACCGAGGGCGACCTGCGCAACACCGGCGGCAAGATCAAGGGCGGCGACGTGTCGATCAAAGCGGGCGGCAGCATCATCAACGAAACGCTGGCCGAAACTCGCGGCGGCAAGGACTTTTCGCGCACCGTGATCGGCGCGGCCGGCAGCATCGAGAGCACCGGTACGCTCAGCCTGGACGCCGCGCGCGACATCAGCGTCAAGGGCGCCAGCATCAAGGCCGGCGGCGACGCCAGCCTGGCGGCCGGCGGCAGCGTCACCTTCGACACCATCGTCGACAAGAGCTCGGATGCCACCTACAAGGCTTCGCAAGGCCTGTGGGGCCTGTCCGGCTCGAGCAGCTCGACCCACACCGCCACCGCCACCAACATCGGCGCCAGCATGGAAACCGGCGGCAACCTCAAGATCAAGAGCGGTGGCGATACCACCATCGCCGGCTCGGCCGTCAAGGTCGGTGGCAAGCTGGACCTGGATGCGGGCGGCCAGGTGAACCTGATCTCGCGCCAGGACACGGTTGAAACGTCCATCTCGTCCAGCCGCAGCGGCCTGGGCGTGGGCGGCGGCGTGTACGGCACCACCACCACCACCACCGACGCCTTCAAGGGCCGCAATGTGGCCAGCAGCCTGGAAGTGGGCGGCGACGCCACGCTCAATGCGGCCGGCACCCTGACCCTGCAGGGCTCCAAGCTCAAGGTCGGCGGCGACGCCGCCATCGGTGCGGCCGATGTGCAGGTACTGGCCGGCCAGGATGTGGACCGCAGCAATACCACCACCACGACCACTTCCTTCCTGAAGCTGTCGTCATCCGGCGACAGCCATGCCGGCGCCGGTGCCGAAGCCAGCGCCTCGGCCGGCGGCGCCGCCGGCAAGGGTAAGGCGAGCGGCAGCGCGCAAGCCTCGGCCGGCGCGGGCTCTGAGGCGGGCGCCAGCGCCAGCGTCGGCCTGACCCTGGCCGAAACCGAAACCACCACCACGACCAGCTACAAATCGCGCGCGGTCGGCTCGGAAATCGAAGTCGGTAACAATCTCAGCATCGATGCCAAGAAGTCCATCGTGCTGCAGGGCGCCAACGTCAACGCCGGCGGCGATGTCGATCTCAAGGCCAAGGACGTCAAGGTGCTGGCCTCGCAGGATATCGACATCACCACCAGCAAGACCACCACCACCCAGATCGGCCTGTACATCGATTCCGACAACGGCGCGCAGGCCAGCGCCAGCGCCGGCGCGCAGGCCCAGGGCAGTGCCAAGGGATCGGGTGCGGGCGGCAGCGCCAGTGCGCAGGCACAGGCCGGCGCCTCGGCCAATTCGGATACCAATATCGATCTGGTCAGGGTCACCACGACCGAAACCAACACCCTCGATATCGTCAATAACGGCAGCACCATCAATGCCGGCGGCAAGCTCAAGGTCGACGCGGCCGACAAGCTGACCGTGCAGGGTTCGGACATCGGTGGCGACAAGGGTGTCGCGCTCAAGGCCAAGGACATGGAGTTCCTGGCGGCCGACGACGTCAGCGTGAGCAGCACCAGTACCACCCGCACCAGCGCGGGCCTGTATGTCAGCGGCGGCGCCAGCGCCCAGGCCAGCGCGTCGGCCGGCGCGCAAGGGCAAAAGAATATGCTGGGCGGCCCGGTCGGCAGCGCCACCGCCGACGGCTCGGCCTCGGCCGACGCCAAGGTCGGCGCCGGCTGGCAGGCCAAAACCACCAGCGAGAAGTCGCTTGAGGGCACCACCACGGCGCGCGTGTCGACCATCCGCTCGGGTTCGGGCGACATCGAGCGCACGGCGCAAAACAGCATCCTTGATGTGGGCACGGCGATCGAGGCGGCGGGCGACCTGACCCAGTCGGCCACCACCATCGACAGCCGCGCGGCGCGGAACACCAGCTTCTCCACCAGCTCGTCGGAGAGCAACTCGCTCAAGATCGGCGCCTACGCCCAGGCCAACGCCGAAGCCGGCGCCTCGGGCGCAAGCGCCAGCGCCAGCGTCGGTATCGAAGCCGAGTACGGCCACGAACAGAGTTCGTCGCGCAGCAACAGCAGCGAAGCGGTGGTCTCGACCATCAAGACCGGCGGCAAGGTCAGCAGCACGTCGAGCGGCAAGACCACCTTCGAAGGCACCCAGATCAGCGGCGACGGCGGGGTCGAACTGGCGGCCGGCGAGATCGACTTCAAGGCGGCCCGCAATACCGAGTCCAGCAGCGAGAGCAGCCTCTCCGTGAATGCCGCGGCCAACGTCGGCATCAGCGCCACCAGCGCCGTGGAAGGTGGCGTGTCGGGCGGCTTCGGTCTTGATCAGGCCAGTTCCTCCTCGTCGACCGCGGTGGTGGGCAGCATCCAGTCAGGCGGCAAGCTGGTCATCAAGACGGCCGGCGATGCGCGCTTTGAGGGCACCGACATTGCCGCTGCGGGCGACGCCAGCGTCAGCGCGGGCGGCAAGCTGAGCTTCGATGCGGCACGCAACGAGAGCAGCTCGTCCAGCGATTCGAGCAATGCCGAGATGAGCATCGCGATATCGAAAACCAAGAGCGCGGGCGGCTCCGAGAGCGAAGCCGGGCTGGAAGCTTCGGGCGGCTTCTCCAAAGAGCGGACCAGCAGCAGTGAAGCGGTGACGGGCCGGATCGCCGCCGGCGGCAACTTGACCCTCTCGGCCGGCAAGGACATGCGCTTCGAAGGCACCGCCGTCGAAGGCGGCGGCGACACCAGCATCGCGGCCGGCGGCAATGTCGACTTCGCTGCTGCGCGCAATACCAGCAGCAGCGAATCGACCAGCTTCTCGGCCAGCCTGTCGATGAGCCAGGGCAGCAGCAACGACAGCAGCACCGGCGAAAGTTCAAAGAGCAAGGGCGGCGGCATCGGCGCCGAGTTCAGCTACGCCAAGGAGAAGAGTTCGGAAGCGGTAGCCGGCTCGGTCGCCAGCGGCGGCAATCTGCAGATCAAGAGCGGCGGCAACACCACCCTGGAAGGCACGGACCTGAGTGCGGCCGGGACGGCGTCGATCAAGGCCGATGGCAACGTCACCTTCAAGGCAGCCGAGAGCACCTCGGAATCGGTCAACTTCTCAGCCGGGATTGGCGCGGAAGGCAGCAGCACGCAGAGCACCGGGCCAAGCAAGGCCGCAGGGACGGCGCCCGGGACCAGCGAGACCGTGGACGAACAGGAGCGCGGCGGCAGTTTCAGCCTGGCGGCCGGAGTGTCGAGCAGCAGCGACAAGCAGGCCGGTACGATCCGGGCCGGCGCGATCGACATCAGCGCCGGCGGCAACGCGGCATTCGAAGGCACCCAGGTCAAGGCGGATGGCGATATTGCCGTGGCGGCCAAAGGCGACGTCAGCTTCACCACAGCCAGGAGCACCAGCAGCAGCGTGGGCGTCGCGATCGGTGCAGAGGGACAGAGCACCCGCAGTTCGGCCGAGCCGGATGCGCCAAGCCAGTCGGGTTCGAGCAGCTTGAGCCTGGAGGCAGGCACGAAAGCGGTCAATCAGGGCGCCTCTTTCGATGCCGGCGGCACGCTCAACATCAGCTCGGGCGGACGTACCACCATGGTCAGCACCGAGACCAGTGCCGCGGGTGGGCAGACGATCGCCGCGGCCGGCGGCGTGGTGCGCGGCACGGCGCGCGATGTCGACAGCGGTTTTGCGATCGCCAGCGCGGGCCAGGCCTCGACACCAGCGCCACGCCCTGCGGTGGCGCCGGCACCAGAGCCGGCAGCTGCAGCGCCGGCCGCAGCAACCGTCCAGAATGACGATGCGCCCGCACCCGCGCGCACCGCCGTCAAGCCGAAGGCGCCGGTCAAGAAGGCGGTTGCGGTGAAGCCGGCAGCCGTCGCGGCGAAGGACTAGGCAAGACTGACGTCGCGCGCCGACGTTGGCGCGCGCTTCAGGCGACGCGCATCGGCATGGTCTTGAACGATGCGGCGATCGCCGCTCGCAGCGGCTTGGCGCGCAGCTGCTCGTCGTACGGCGTACCGCGCATCATCAGGCCATCCTTGCGCGGCGCTTCGTACCAGGTCCTGAGCCAGCTGACATGGTCGGCCATCCCCCACAGCAGGAAGTCGGTCACCTGCGGGTAGCTGAGGGTCAGGTCCAGGTAGTCCTTGGCGAGCGCCGCGACGCCCGTATCGCGTTTGGCGATATCGCCCGGCAGTTCGCGGTCGTTGACGTCGAACTCGGTGATCAGGAGCTTGTATCCCATCCCCGTCACTTCATCCAGAAACTTGCGCCACTCGACGGCTTGCTGCTTGCCGTCCTTGACGTCGTCCCACGAGCCGATGTGGCTTTGCAGGCCGACCGCGTCGACCGGCGTGCCCTTGGCCTTCAAGGCTTGGAGCAGCTTGATCACACCGGCACGGTGCATGGCGCTGCCGGCGTCGCCGCGCATATAGTCGTTGTAGACCAGTTGCGCATGCGGCGCGTGTTCCTTGGCGGTGCGGAAGGCCAGGTCGATCTGTTCGACCGCGCCCAGGCGCTCGGTGAAGACGTTCTTGCGCAGCAGGCCGTCGGCCGGGTCGACCGCTTCGTTCACCACGTCATAGCTATAGATGTCGCGGCCGTAGTGCTGGCACACGGTTTTGATATGCTTAGCCAGCAGGCGTTCGGCTTCGCGCGCCGGCTGGGCGCCGAAGTCGTACTTGTTGACCCAGCCCGGCAGCCATTTCTCAGGCTGCCACACGAGCGTGTGGCCGCGCACCTGCAGGCCTTGCGACTTGGCCCATTTGAACATCTCGTCGGCCGGGCCGAAGTTGTATTTGCCCTGCGCCGGTTCCAGCGCCTGCCATTTGGTTTCGTTCTCGGCAACGATGACGCCGCACTCACGCGCCGTCAGGGCGCGGTAGGCGGCGTTGCCGAAGCGGTCGGGCGCGTTCGCAATGGCGTTACCGAAGCGCAGGCCTTTGCGCTTGGCGAGGTCCTTGAGCGTGGGCTCCGCCTTGGCTTCCGCCTTGGCGGCGGATGCGAAACCGGCGGGCAGGGCGGTGGCGGCGGCGAGCAGGCCGAGGGCCTGGCGTCGGTTCATGGTCATGGTGGGTCTCCTCGTTGATATCGTTTTGTTTTTGTATTAGCCGTTGCCAGGGGCGTAAGGGAAGCTGCGCGCCTTGTAGGCATCCAGCGGCAGGGGTGGTGCTTTGGCGCCAGCGGGCAGCGGACGCTTTGAGATCGACTGGAAGTAGGCGACGCTGGCGTCACGCCACCATTGGGCTTCTTCGACCTGCACCGCCAGGCGCTGGGCCACTTCGTCGTGGCGGCGCGCGTCGATCAAGGGTTTCAAGGCCGCCCAGCGCTGCTGCATTTCTTTGGCTTGAGCGACGCCCAAGTCGTAGCGCAGCACCAGCTCGTCCCACAGCGTGCGGCCGGATGCCATCTTGTAGTCCCACGGCAGGTGGTGGAACCACAGCAGGTATTTTTCGGGGATGGTGCGCGGGTCGGCGTACTGGCGCGCCAATTCGGGTGCGTACTGTTCGATGGCGTTGCTGCCGCTGGCGGTGCGGTCGAAGCCGATCCCGTTGGCGTCGGCCCGGTGGTAGTAGGCCGGGTTCCATTCGGGGCGCTTCAGGTCGGCCACCCATGGCGCCGGGCCGTGGTGGTGGCCGGTGCCCATCAGGTGGTGCAGGCCGAGCGGGTTCATATAGTTCACCACGGCTTCGCGCGACATCGTGAGGATGTCGGCCACCTGGCCGGTAGCATGCGCATCCGGCCCGAAAGTCTGGGCGGCCCATTCCTGGGCGATGCCGCGCGCCGAGGCTTGCGGGTCCCAGGCCAGGCGGCCGTAGGCGTACCAGTTGGCCTGGTCGAAGTGCGAGCCGCTCCAGGTGCGCTCTAGGCCGATGTTGGCCACGCCGGCCATGCCGGAAATCGGCTGTTCGGCGAGGATGCGGGCGACGGTGGCGTCTTTGCCGACATGGGTGTCGCTGCGCAGGACTTCCTCATACATATCGCCCAGCCAGGCGATGTGGGTGGAGAAGCCGAGGTACTCCTTGGTGATCTGGAATTCCATCATCAGCGGCGTCTTGGGCAGCATGCCGAACATCGGGTGTACCGGTTCGCGCGGCTGGAAGTCGATCGGCCCGTTCTTCACCTGCACCACGACGTTGGGCGCGAAGGCGCCGTCGAGCGGCTTGAACTGGTCGAAGGCCTGCTTGGCGCGGTCGGTCGGCTTGTCTTCGGCGTACACAAAGGCGCGCCACATTACCACGCCCTTGTGGGGAGCGAGCGCGCGCGCCAGCATGTTGGCGCCGTCGGCGTGGTTGCGCTTGTAGTCCTGCGGGCCGGGCTGGCCTTCGGAGTTGGCCTTGACCAAAAAGCCGCCAAAGTCGGGAATGGCGCGGTAGATCTCGTTGGCCTTGGCGCTCCACCAGGCGGCGACGGCAGGGTCGAGCGGATCGGCGGTCCTGGTCTCTTTCAGTTCCATCGGCGTGGAGAAGCGCACCGACAGGTAGACCTTGATGCCGTAGGGGCGCATCACGTCGGCCAGCGCGGCGAACTTGGCGATGAAGGCGGGGCTCAGTACTTCGGCCTTGGCGTTGACGTTATTGAGCACTGTGCCGTTGATGCCGAGCGAGGCGTTGGCGCGGGCGTAGTCGACATAGCGGCGCTCGCGCACGCCGGGCAGGTTCCACCAGTCGAAGATCGACTGGCCCGCGTAGCCGCGTTCGACCGTGCGGTCCAGGTTGTCCCAGTGGTTCAGCACGCGCAGTTGCAGGGCAGGGGCGGCGCGCTGGTCCAGCGTGTCCAGGCGCGCGCCGGTTATTGCGGCACGGAGAAAAGCGTAGGTGCCATACAACAGGCCGATGTCGCTGTTGGCGGCGATCAGGGTGACGCGCTTGCCTTGCAGGCGGGTGCTGCGCAGCAGGTAGCCTTCTGATCCGAGCGATTCCATCGGCAGCTTGAGCTTTGCTACGGCCGGCATCGAGGCGGGGGTGGCGAGCACCAGGGCGCCGTCGCGCGGCGCGTCGATCACGGCCGCGCGGCGCCCCAGCATGGCGGTGCTGGCGCGCTGCAGTTCGTCGATGGCGGCGTTGACGGTGGCCGAGCGCGGGCCGGCGTGGACGATGGCGGCGGCGTTGGCGCGCAGCGGTGCCTGGGCGGCGGCGTCCAGCGGGCGATAACGCAGCCACAGGTCGTAGCCGTCTTCTTCAATAGCCCAGCCGAGGCTTTGGACGCTCAAGAGCAGCAGTAGCATGCACAGTCTGATTGCGTACATCATGTCTCCCATTTTGTTTGAGTTTGTTAGCGCAATCGTTTGCCGAAAGAGCATGTCGGCCAGCATCTGTGCCAGAATGAGAACTGGCATGAATACAAGGCCTGCAATGATGTCGAAACGAAACTAGTGATAGCGCAATCTTTTTAGTATGCCATAGGCGTTACGGCATTCCAAGTGGCGTATTTTTGGTTGCGTATAACAAAATTCTAACAAGGTTTGACAACCATCCCATTTCAGACTTACACTTTAATGATCGCGCTATCATTTTTACCATGGCGCAAGCACACTAAAAGAAGAGCAAAATGATCCGAACCAACGGCCTGATGGCCATCGACCCCGCGCCGCCCCCTGAAGTGCCTACCATGGCCGATGTGGCGCGCCTGGCCGGCGTGTCGCCGATGACGGTGTCGCGCGTGATGAACGATAAATCGTCGGTGCGCGAAAAGACCCGTAACAAAGTCTATGCCGCGGTCGCCGCCCTGAATTATTCGCCCAACCAGGCCGCGCGCCGCCTGGCGGGGTCCAAGCCGATCCGCATCGGCTTCTTATATAGCAATCCAAGCGCCGGCTACCTGAGCGAGTTCCTGGTCGGCCTGTTGAACCAGGCGAGCGTGAACAATGTGCAGCTGGTGGTGGAAAAGTGCGAGGCCGGCGAACATGAGCGCGAACAGACCGAGCGCCTGATCGCCAACGGTGTGGACGGCATCATCCTGCCGCCGCCGCTGTGCGATGCGCCCGGCATCATCGAGCTGATCGCCGCTTCAGGCCTGCCGGCGGTCGCCGTGGCTTGCGGCCAGCCCGATGCGCGCGTGTCCGCCGTGAGCATCGACGACTACCAGGCCGCGCACGCCATGACCTCGCACCTGATCGCCCTGGGTCACCAGCGCATCGGCTTCGTGATCGGCCACCCGAACCAGAGCGCCAGCGCGCGCCGCCTGGCCGGCTTCAAGGCGGCCATTCTCGAGAAAGGCGGCGAGGGTGCGCCCGAACTGATCGAGCAGGGCCTGTTTACTTACCGTTCCGGCCTGGACGCGGCCGAGCGCCTGCTTAGCCTGGACGTGCGTCCGACCGCGATCTTCGCCAGTAACGACGACATGGCCGCCGCCGTGGTGGCGATCGCCCACCGCCTGGGACTGGACGTGCCGGGCGACCTGACCGTGGCCGGCTTCGACGATACCGCGCTGGCCACCACCATCTGGCCCGAGTTATCGACCGTGCGCCAGCCGATTGCGGAAATGGCCGAAGGCGCGGCGCAGGCGCTGGTGCGCCACATCCGCGCGCGCCGCGAGGGTGCGCTGGCGGATCCGGAACACATTGTCATGGAGTTTTCGCTGGTACGCCGGCAGTCGGACGCGGCGCCGCGCATGCGTCCGCCGACCAGGTTGGCGGCCGGCTGAGTAGTAAGTTGTAATGTTGCACCGTAGTGGTGCAGCAGGGAGGGCGGTAGAGTGGGAGCGGGGGCGGGCAGCTTATCTTCTTGCCCAGAAACGTTCTCGCAGTTGGTGAATTTCATAATTGCGGCGCTGCTGGTCAAGTCGGACAATTAGCCTTGTGCTCGATCGTCAGGACGCTGTCTACAAAAAAGCACACGAGGAGACAAGAGTACATGACCATTCAACGCAGGCAGTTCCTGACACAGTGCTTGACAACCGCCGGCGGAATCGCCGGCCTTGCCGCGTTTCCCGCAACCGCTTTGAGCGCCGCCCCGGCAGCCGGCGGCAAGGGCAATCCCCTCTATAAAAATGCCCGCGCGCCGATGGCCGCGCGCATCGACGATCTGCTGGGCCGCATGACTTTGGAAGAAAAAGTAATGCAGCTGCAGTGCCTGTGGCAGAAAAAGCACCTGGTCCAGGACGCGGCTCACCAGTTTTCCGCCGCCGGCGCGGCCAAGGCCTTTCCGTATGGCCTGGGCATGATCGCCCGCCCGTCCGACCTCCAGACTGGCATCAGCGACGGCAATGCCGGCGACAACGGCCGCCAGCAAAACCGCAATGCCCTGGAGACGGCCAATTATGTCAACGCCGCCCAAAAATGGGCGGTCGAGCAGACCCGCCTTGGCATTCCGATGCTGATGCACGAAGAAGCCTTGCACGGCTACGCGGCGCGCGATGCCACCAGCTTCCCGCAGTCGATCGGCCTGGCGTCTTCCTTCGACACCGAGCTGGTGACCGAAGTGTTCTCGGTGGCCGCGCGCGAAATGCGCGCCCGTGGCACCAACCTGGCGCTGGCGCCGGTGGTGGACGTGGCGCGCGACCCGCGCTGGGGCCGCATCGAAGAGACCTATGGCGAAGATGCCTATGTGTGCGGCGAAATCGGCAAGGCCGCGGTGCGCGGCTTCATGGGCGACACCCTGCCGCTTAAGAAGAACAAGGTACTGGCCACCCTCAAGCACATGACCGGCCACGGCCAGCCGGAGAACGGCACCAACACCGGCCCGGCCAATGTGGGCGAGCGCAGCCTGCGCGAGGACTTCTTCCCGCCGTTCGAAAAGATCATCCGCGAAACCAACATCAGCGCGGTCATGCCTTCGTATAACGAGGTCGATGGCGTGCCCTCGCATGCCAACGGCTGGATGCTTAATAAAGTCATGCGCGGCGAGTGGGGCTTCAAGGGCGCAGTGGTGTCGGACTATTTCGCCGTCAAGGAAATGGTTACGCGCCACAAGCTGGCCGCCACCGAGCTTGATGCCGGGGTGCGTGCCCTGAAGGCCGGGGTGGATGTCGAAACCCCCGATCCGGCCGCCTACGAAACCCTGATTGCGTCCGTCAAGTCCGGCCGCGTGACGACAAAAGACATCGACACCGCGGTGCGCCGCGTGCTGCGCCTCAAGTTCGAAGCCGGCCTGTTCGAGTCGCCCTACGTCGATGCGGCCCTGGCCGACAGCCTGACCGCCACGCCGGATGCGGTGGCACTGGCGCGCCGCGCCGCCAACCGCAGCGCGGTGCTGCTCAAGAACAGCCGTGGCCTGCTGCCGCTGCAGCCGGCCAAGGTGGGGCGCCTGCTGGTGCTGGGCCACCATGCCAAGAGCACGCCGATCGGCGGCTACTCCGATATCCCGCGCAAGATCGTTTCGGTGCTCGAAGGCCTGGAGGCCGAAGGCCGCAGCCAGGGCTTCAAGGTCGCGTATTCCGAAGGCGTGCGCATCACCGAGGGCCACAAGTGGGGCGCCGATGAGGTCATCTTCACCAAGCCGGAAGTCAATGCGCGCCTGATCGCCGAAGCGGTGGAAGCGGCCAGGTCGGCCGACACCATCGTCATGGTCCTGGGCGACAACGAGCAGACCAGCCGCGAAGCCTGGGCCGACAATCACCTGGGCGACCGCGACAACCTTGACCTGATGGGCCAGCAGAACGACCTGGCCAAGGCCATCTTCGACCTGGGCAAGCCTACCGTGGTGCTGCTGCTGAACGGCCGTCCGCTGTCGATCAACCTGATCGCCAAGCGCGCCGACGCCATCCTGGAAGGCTGGTACCTGGGCCAGGAGACCGGCAACGCCGCGGCCGACCTGCTGTTCGGCCGGGCCAACCCGGGCGGCAAGCTGCCGGTCACGGTGGCGCGCAATGTGGGCCAGCTGCCGATCTTCTACAACCACAAGCCGAGTGCACGCCGCGGCTACCTCTCCGGTTCGACCAAGCCGCTGTATCCATTCGGCTTCGGCCTGTCGTACACCACCTTTACCATTTCTGCGCCGGTGTTATCAACCGACATGATGGGCGTGGCCGACAGCACCCGTGTCACGGTCAACGTGACCAATACCGGCAAGGTGGAAGGCGACGAGGTCGTGCAGATCTATGTGCGCGACGACGTCAGCAGCGTCACCCGTCCGCTGCTCGAACTGAAGGGCTTTAAACGCGTCACCCTCAAACCCGGCGAGACGAAGAGCGTCAGCTTCGACATCAAGCCGGCCGACCTGTGGTTCTACAATACCGAGATGAAGCGGGTAGTGGAACCGGGCACCTTTACGATTTATGCGGGTCCGAACAGCGTCGAGCTGAAATCGGCGAAGCTGACAGTCGCTTAAAATTGCCGACAGGAGGAGAGCATACGATGACCAAGCTACCCAAGTCGCACCGGATTGCGCTGCTGTTCAATGCCAACAAGATCTTCGACCGCGAAATCATGGCCGGCATAGCCGCGCACCTGGCCAGTACCCGCGCCTCCTGGGACCTGTTCCTTGAGGAAGACTTCCGCTGCCGCCTGCCAGGCATCGAACACTGGCACGGCGACGGCATCATCGCCGACTTCGACGATCCGGCGGTGCAGGCGGCGCTCTCGCGCAGCCGCATCCCGGTGGTCGCCGTCGGCGGCTCGTACGAAAACGAGAGTAACTACCCGGCCGGCGTGCCTTACGTCGCCACCGATAACTACAAGCTGATCAAGCTGGCCTACGATCACCTGATCGAGGCCGGCCTGCGCCAGTTTGCCTGCTTCAGCCTTCCCGAGGCGATGGAAAACCGCTGGGCGCAGGAACGCGAGAACGCCTTCCGTTCGCTGATGCGGCGCGACAAAATGGAAGCGGAGATCTACCGCGGCCACAGCACCAACGCGCCATCGTGGGACGAGGCGGTCGAGACCCAGATCAAATGGCTGCGCAGCCTGCCCAAGCCGGTCGGCATCATCGCCGTGACCGATGCGCGCGCGCGCCAGCTGCTCCAGGCCTGCATCATCGCCGGCATCGAAGTGCCCGAGCAGGTTGCCCTGATCGGCATCGACAACGATCCGCTGGCGCGCATGCTGACGCGCATCCCGATGAGTTCCGTGATCCAGGGCGCCCAGGAGATGGGACGCGCGGCGGCCCACTTGCTGGACCAGATGCTCAACGGCGCGCGCCTGGCCGACACCCGCATCCTGGTGCCGCCGGCCGGCATCAACGTGCTGGCCTCGTCGCGCCATGAAGCGGCCAAGCACCCGCACGTGATGCGGGCGCGCCACTTTATTCGCCAGTACGCCTGCCAGGGTATCAAGACCGGGCAGGTGGCCGACTATGTCGGCATTTCGCGTTCTTCGCTCGAGTCCTATTTCCGCCAGGAGCTCGGCTGCAGCGTGCACGACGAAATCCTGCGCTTCAAGCTCGACGCGGCCACCAGCATGCTGGCCGGCGGCAATGTCGGCATCGCCGACGTGGCCCTCTCGTGCGGCTTCACCTCGGTGCAGTACATGCACGCGGTGTTCAAGCGCGAACTCGGCTGCACGCCGCGCGCCTATCAGGACCGCACTGCCGGCACTTCTGGGCGCAGCGTCGATTCCACCCTTATTCCAACTCACGACGTAACTGACTTTTGCGATGACGACTAAACCTTCCATCACGAGCCGTCCGCCTGTCGCCGCGCGTCTCTTCACCCTGCGCAACGCGCTGGACATGCGTGTGACGGTCAGCGAGCGGGGCGCCGCGCTGGTGTCCTGGCTGGCGCCTGACCGCTATGGCCGCATCGCTGATGTGCTGCTGGGCTTTGCCCACAGCGGCAGCGCGCCGCTGTTCGACGGCCAGGTCGAAAGCGACAGCGCGGTCGCGCTGCTGCTCGACGGCTGCACCGTGCGCTACCAGCTGGACGACGACGGCAGCCTGATGATCGACGTCGACGGTGCGGTGCCGCTCGACGCCGGCGTGCCGCCGTACTTCAACCTGAACGGCGGTTCCACCGACGTGGGCGACCACATGCTGCAGATCGACGCCGACCAGTACATCGAGATCGACCAGGGCGGCTCGCCGCTCGGGCGCGCCAATGTGGGCGGCTCGGCCTTCGACTTCCGCCAGCCGGCGCCGATCGGCCCGCGCCTTAACTGGCCGGATCCGCAGATCATGAAGGCCGGTGGTTTCCGCCACTGCTACTGCGTCAAGGCCAGCGGCAAGGCCAAGCTTGGCGCCTTGCGCCAGGTGGCGCGCGTGTACGACCCCGGTTCGGGACGCCAGCTGCAGGTGTCGACCACGGAAAGTGGTTTGCAGTTCTGCAGCGGCAGCACCCTGGATGGGGTGCCGGGCCGCAGGGGCCAGCGCCATGCCAGCCATGATGGCTTGTGCCTGGAGGCGTCGAGCGGGCCGGATCAATTGGCCGGCGGCGCGGTGCCGGAGGTGGTGCGGCAGACGACGGTTTATCGGATGGCAGTACAAGCTTAACTAACTTGTCATCTCCCGCGAAGGCGGGAATGACAGGGTAACGATGATTCTATTAGCGCGTAGCGCATTCAACAAAACAGCAGAAAGAAACCAACATGGAAAATCAAAATCACTCAGCCCTGCCAGTCGATCTGGAGCGTGCATTGCTGGTCGGCCGCGTATGGCGCGGCGGTGCCATTAACGGTCCTTGCGTGGTGGCGGTGCGTCAAGGCGAAGTGTTCGATATCACGGCCCACGCCGCGACCATGTCGGAACTGCTGGAGCGCGACGACCTCCTGGCCCTGGCACGCAGCGCCGCCGGCGAATCGCTCGGCCAGGCCAGCGCACTGATCGACAACGCCCTGGCCGGCAACAAGAACGCCGACCTGCCGCGCCTCCTGGCCCCATGCGATGTGCAAGCCATCAAGGCCTGCGGCGTGACCTTCGCCGTCAGCCTGCTGGAGCGCGTGATCGAAGAGCAGGCCAAGGGCGACCCGGCCCGCGCCAGCGAATTGCGCGGCAAGATGCAGGAAACCCTGGGCACCGACCTGTCGGCCATCGAGCCAGGCTCGCCGACCGCCGCCAAACTCAAACAAGACCTGATCAAGCTGGGCATGTGGTCGCAGTACATGGAAGTGGGCATCGGCCCGGACGCGGAAGTGTTCTCCAAGTCGCAGCCGATGTCTTCCGTGGCCTTCGGCGACGACGTCGGCCTGCATCCAAAATCGGAATGGAACAACCCTGAGCCGGAAATCGTCCTGGCCGTGAACAGCCGCGCCGAAGTGCGTGGCGCCACCCTGGGCAACGACGTCAACCTGCGCGACATCGAAGGCCGCAGCGCGCTGCTGCTGGGTAAAGCCAAGGACAACAACGGTTCCTGCTCGATCGGCCCGTTCATTCGCCTGTTCGACGAACACTTCACCATCGACAGCGTGCGCGAAGCCGAAGTGTCGATGAAGATCGAAGGCCTGGACGACGGCTTCGAGCTGGCCGGCGCGAGCTTCATGCGCGAAATCTCGCGCGATCCGCTGGACCTGGTATCGCAGGTATGCGGCAAGCACCACCAGTACCCGGACGGTTTCATGCTCTTCCTCGGCACCATGTTCTCGCCGATCAAGGACCGCGGCGCCAAGGGCGGCGGCTTCACCCATCACCTGGGCGACCGCGTGACCATCTCGACCCCGGCGCTGGGCATGCTGGTCAACCACGTGCAGCGCAGCGACACCATCGCGCCGTGGACCTTCGGCACCCGCGCACTGTTTACCAACCTGGCCCGTCGTGGCCTGCTCAAGGGCGCGTAAGCGTTCGCCAGCCTAGACTTAAGCGTATACATCGACACCCCCCAGCCGCACCACCCATTGACGAGCAAAGCATGAGTAACCTAAACAAAATGATTTACGCAACATACCCAGACCTGGCCGATAAACGTGTTGTCATCACTGGCGGCGGCACCGGCATCGGCGCTGAGCTCGTCAATGCTTTCGTGCAGCAGGGTGCCAAGGTGGTATTCCTGGACATCGCAGAACAAGCTTCGCGCGACTTGGCCGAGAGCCTGGCCGGCGCGCGCCACAAGCCGGTCTTCATGAAGGTCAACCTGATGGACCTGGATGCGATCGCCGCGGCTTTCGCCGAGATCGAAACCACCCTGGGCCAGGTTGAAATCCTGGTCAACAACGCGGCCAACGACGACCGTCATGAACTGCTCAACGTCGACGGCGCCTACTGGGAAAGCCGCATGGCGGTCAACCTGCGCCACCTGTACTTCTGCGCCAAGGCCGTGGTGCCGGGCATGATCAAGGCCGGTGGCGGCGCGATCCTGAACTTCGGTTCGATCTCGTGGCACCTGGCGCTGCCGGAGCTGTCGCTGTACATGACCGCCAAGGCGGCCATCGAAGGCATGAGCCGCGGCCTGGCGCGCGACCTGGGCAAGCACAATATCCGCGTCAACGCCATCATCCCTGGCGCCGTGCGCACTCCGCGCCAGGAAGCGCTGTGGACCGGTCCGGAAGAGGGCAAGAAGATCATGGCGGCCCAGCTGCTGCAAACCCGCGTGGAAGTCGAAGACGTGGCGGCATTGACCCTGTTCCTGGCATCGAACAATGCGCGCGCCTGCTCGGGCCGCGAATACTTCGTCGACGCTGGATGGTACGGCGCATGAAGAACTTCGAGCCAGTCGTCCTGTGGGAAGTAGGCGCGCACCTTGGCGAAGGCCCGATGTGGCATGCGCCGACCCGCTCCCTGTACTTCGTCGATATCAAGAGCCGCAAGATCCACCGCTGCGCCGCCGACGGCAGCGACCAGCGGACCTGGGATGCGCCGAACCAGGCCAGTTTCGTGGTGCCGGTCAAGGGCGGCGGGCTAGTGTGCTCGCTGCGCGACGGCCTGCATCACTTTGACGAAACCAACGGCAGCTTCAAGCAGCTGCACAGCGTCGAAGCCGAGCTGGAAGACAACCGTTTCAACGACGGCTTTGTCGACTACAAGGGCCGCCTATGGTTTGGCTCCATGCACGATCCCGAAGCAGATCCAACCGGCGTGCTGTACCACCTGGGCGCGGACGGCGTAGTACGTGAAGCCGACCGCGACTACCGCATCACCAACGGCCCGGCCATGAGCCCGGACGGCAAGACCCTGTACCACACCGATACGCTCGGCAAACTGGTCTACCAGTTCGACGTGGCGGATGACGGCAGCCTGTCCAACAAGCGCCTGTTCGTCGAAACCGCCGCCCCCGGCTGGCCGGACGGGATGGCCGTGGATGTGGACGGCTATGTGTGGATCGCCATGTTCCGCGGCCACCGTATCGACCGCTACTCGCCGGCTGGCGAGCTGGTGCAGACGGTGCCGATGCCGGTGCCGAACATCACCAAGCTGGCCTTCGGCGGCGACGACCTGCGTACCGCCTACGTCACGACCGCCTGGAAAGGCTTGACAGACGAAGAGCGCGCCCAATATCCACTGGCTGGTGCATTGTTCACCTTCCGCACAGAAACGCCAGGACTGGCGCAACACGAATTTTTTATCGAGGCATAAGCGTGAGCAATCCGAACAACACTACCCGTCGCTACCGTTCCCAGGACTGGTTCGACAATCCCGACCACATCGACATGACCGCGCTGTATCTGGAGCGCTTCATGAACTACGGCATCACCGCCGACGAGCTGCGTTCCGGTAAGCCGATCATCGGCATCGCCCAGAGCGGCAATGACCTGTCGCCATGCAACCGCATCCACCTGGAACTGGCCAAGCGCGTGCGCGACGGTATCCGCGATGCCGGCGGCATTCCGATGGAATTCCCGCTGCACCCGATCTTTGAAAACTGCCGCCGCCCGACCGCCGCGATCGACCGCAACCTGGCCTACATGGGCCTGGTCGAAATCCTGCACGGCTATCCGATCGATGCCGTGGTGCTGACCACCGGCTGCGACAAGACCACCCCGGCGCAAGTCATGGCGGTCTCGACCGTGGACATTCCGGCCATCGTACTGTCCGGCGGCCCGATGCTCGACGGCCACATGGACGGTGAACTGGTCGGCTCCGGCGCGGCCATCTGGAAGGGCCGCCGCCAGCTGGCGGCCGGCGCCATCAATGAAGAAAAGTTCCTGGAAATCGCCTGCGCCTCGGCGCCGTCGGCCGGCCACTGCAACACCATGGGCACCGCCTCGACCATGAACGCGATCGCCGAAGCGCTCGGCATGTCGCTGCCGGGCTGCTCCGCCATTCCGGCGCCGTACCGCGAGCGCGGCCAGATGGCCTATGAAACCGGCCGCCGCATCGTCGAGCTGGCCAAAGAGGACATCAAGCCGTCGCACATCCTGACCCGCGACGCGTTTTTGGACGCCATCGTGGTCAATGCCGCCATCGGCGGTTCGACCAATGCCCAGCCGCACATCATGGCCATGGCGCGCC
>CAMLFK010000060.1 GCA_946479255.1 uncultured Oxalobacteraceae bacterium | reverse complement strand
ACCACCGAGATCTACACTCTTTCCCTACACGACGCTCTTCCGATCTACATCAAGCTGCATGCGAACGACGAAGACGGCGTCAGCTCGACGCCTGCGTCCGAAGCCAATGCCCTGATCCGCAGCGGGCGCCTGCGTCTGTTCGGCGCCTTCGGCCGGGGCGGCGCCAACTTGTCGATCCCCGTGCGCGCCGAATACTGGACCGGCGCTTCGTGGATTCTCAACGCCGACGACAACGCCACTGTTGCGAAGGAGGCGGTCGCGCTCTCGCCCTCGGGGACGATGAGCGGCACCCAAGTGCTGGCGAACTTCACCCTGGCTGGCGGCCAGGGCAACATCGTCCTGAAACCACCCCTCATCAGCGCCACGCTCGGCGTGGGCGTGGTGGACCTGGCCGTCAACCTCGGCAGTACCAGCAAGGATGAATCCTGCCTGAAAGACCATCCGGCCTCGACAGGCGCCGCCATGCCATGGCTGCGCTCTCGAAACGGCAACTGCGCAAGCACCTACGACCGCGACCCCGCCGCCCGCGCCACCTTCGGCGTCACCACGCCGGAAGCACGCCGCGTGATCCACGTACGCGAGGTATTCCGATGAGACCCGCCGCCGGCTTTACGATGGTCGAACTGATTGTCGTCATGGTGCTGATCGGCATCGTGTCGGCCGTGGCCGTGCCCAAGCTGATGTCCAAGAACGTCTTCGCCCCCCTTGCCCTGCGCGACGAAATCCGCAGCGCGCTGCGCTATGCGCAGAAGACCGCGGTCGCCCGCCGCCGCGTGGTGTGCTCAAGCCAGGCCACGGCCGATTCGGCGCCCACCTTCCGCATCGCCAGCACGGCCGGCGCATCCAGCTGCACGGTCGAGCTGAACAATCCGATCGACACCTCGATTCTCGGCAACATCTCGCTCACCACCTCCTACGAGGACCTGGAAAAGACTCTGTTCTTCCAGCCGGACGGCAGCATCACCAGCGACATTGCCGGGCAAACTCCCCAGGTCGGCAGCGTCAAGTTCAGTTATGAAGGCGATACCTACACCATCAAGGTAGACGGAGTGAGCGGCTATGTTGAATAAGCGCCAGGCCGGCGTCACGCTGGTGGAACTGATCGTGGCAATGGTCATCGTTGCGGTGGGCATCGGCGGCATGACCCAGGCCTTTGTCAGCACCTCGGAAAACAGCGCCGATCCGCTGGTCTACAAGCAAATGGTGGTGGTGGCCGAGGGCATGATGGAAGAAATCCTGCTCAAGCCTTTCGATGACCCGGACCCGGCCGTGACCGAGACCGCACGCGAGCAGTTCACGCACGTGAGCGCTTTCCACAATTACGGCAAGGACGTCGAGGGCATTAAGGATGTCAACGGCGCAGCCATTCCGGGACTGGAAAAGTACAGCGTCCTCGTGGCTATCAGTGGGGTCACACTCACCGGCAGCGTCCCCGCCCTGCGCATCACCGTGACAGTGACCCGCGCCGGCTACGCCTACGTGCTGACCGGCTGGCGCACCGACTACTCATGAGCCCGCATACACATTCCCGGGCCGGGTTCACCCTGGTCGAACTGATCGTCGTGATCGTGCTGACCGGCATCCTGGCGGGCGGCATGGTGATGTACTTTAAACCGGCCATTGAGAATTACCTGGCTGTCCAGCGCCGGTCCACCCTGTCGAACCTGGCCGATGGCGCGGTGCGCACCATCAACACCGAAATCCGTACCGCGGTACCGAATTCGATCCGGCTGATCGGCGGCGACCAGTGCGTGGAGTTCGTGCCGACCAGCGACGGCGGGCGCTATCGCATGGGCCCGGACACCGTCAATGACGCCCTGCCCGGCGCCACTCCCAGCGCCTTCATCGATACGAGCACCGCCGTGACGCAGTTCGATGTGTTGTCGCAGTTCACATCCCGGCCCGTGGTGGGCGACCATGTCGTCATCGGCAATCAGACCGCCGGCGACGTGTATGCGGGCAGCAACCGGGCGCTGATCAGCGCCGTCGGCGACGCGCCGGCGGGCCTGGGGACCTTGCGCATCACCTTGGCCGCAGCCCAACAGTTTCCCTTGGGTTACGACGGCGGGCGCTTCGTGATCGTGCCGAAGGCCAAGGAGGCGGTGATATACCGCTGCGTCGACGCCGGCATCGATAGCGCCACCGGCACCGGCAAAGGCACGCTGGTTCGCTACAGCCGCTACGGTTTCAACCCCGCCGGCATCTGCCCGCCGGCCGGCATGGTCACCTCGACCCTGGCCACCAAGGTATCGAGCTGCTCGTTCACCTACAACCCCAACGAAGGCGCCACGCAGCAGAGCGGCTACCTGCAGGTGCAGCTGGGCCTGTCGCAAAATTCCGAAACCGTCACGCTCAGTTTCGGCAGCCACGTGGACAATATGCCTTGAAGACCAGATCAAACCAGCGCGGCTTCGCCTTCATTGCCGCCATCGTCTTACTGGTCGTGATGGCGACTCTGGCCACGGCCATGATTCGACTGAACATCACCCAGCAGACCGGCGCCAACCAGGATTTTCTTGGCTCGCGCGCCAGCCAGGCGGCGCGTGGCGGCCTTGAATGGGGCATTGCCCAATTGCGTAACAAGGCGTGCAATGGTTCGCAGGAACTGACCGACTTCCGCGCCGATACCGGCTTTCACGTCACCGTCCGCTGCACGGTGCAGCCGTACAACGAAGGCGAATTGCCCGCCGGTGGAGCGGCGCGGGTTCAGATCTTCCAGATCGATGCGATTGCCTGCAATCTCGGCGACACCTGCCCGAATAATGGGCAAGTGGCCAATATCGATTACGTGGAACGGCGCCGGGTCGTCACGGTATGCCTGACCAGCAGCTGGACCGATTGCTGACAGGCGTGGAAACGCGGCTACAAAGCAAAAGGGCCCGGCGAATCCGCCGGGCCCTTTTTATTCAGCTCAGGACCGGCTTAGCAGCCGGTGGTCACAGCCACGACGGTCGCTGGCGTGGTGACGCCTGCGGTGACGCTGGCAGCGGTGTAACGCACATAGCAGGTCACTGCGGCAGGTGTACCCGCAACACTGTTCGGGACCACGGTAATGCCGTTGGTGCCGGGACCTGGGTTGTTGGCATCGGCAGCACCTGAAGTGGTCCAGTCGGTGGCGGTCAGGCCCGCTGCGAGCAGCGTGTTGGCGGCGGCAGCTGGGTAACCACTGGTGATGGCCACCG
Organism: uncultured Oxalobacteraceae bacterium; assembly: GCA_946479255.1. Next base: position 18,214 of record CAMLFK010000060.1, on the reverse strand, counting down.
AAACGTCTTCCATCTGAATACTGGTGTCAGCGGGCCTCATCAGCGCCCGGCCATGCACCATCGCCGACACCGATTCCAGCGAGCCACGCGCGGCTTGCAAGGTGGCACGGCGAGCATCGCCGCCCAGGTCGGCGAACTTCGGCAGCGCGGTAGCGGCCAGGATGCCGAGGATGACGATTACGACGATCAGTTCGATCAGGGTGAAACCGGACTGAACATTGGCGCGGACACGGTTGAACGATTGCATCTTCATTGTGTAAATCTCCAAAAATCTGTAAAGGAATTAGCGTATGTGTATTTCAAGGAAATTGGCTTTACCGTATCACAACACTTTCGGTATCACCAGCAACTTGTATGAGAGCAACGCTAAAATTTTTGGGCGCTGCCTGGGACTTGACGTTGTCTTCGGGCAAGTGAAGTAATTTTACTGTGTATTGCAGCCGCTCCGATGTTCCGTACGGAAAAATTTTCCCCGGGTGTAACAAATAGGTGACAGTTCTGTTGCTCCGATTGAAATACCACTGCCCAGGGCGTATCTCTGCCGGCACAGGTGAGTAGTATTCGCCAACATAATTGGCGGGCGGCTTGTCCAGCCATGTCATGGGATTTTGCCCGGCCAGGCTGGCGATTGCGGTGTCCGGCCCATGGGCGCGCAAGTGCCCTGCCCTGAGCGCCAGTGCCACACGCATGACCTCGACGGTGCGCTGCACGGCCGCCAGTTCGGCTTGCTGCTGATAAATGGACAGGCGGTGCAACATGAAGCCGGCCAGCGCGGCGATCACGCTCGCCACCACCAGCAGCTCCAGCACAGTGAATCCGCGCGTCGGCCCCTCGCGTGGACCGGCAAGCGTGATCATTTGTGGATCGCAGCTTTGCCCAGGTCCCAGATCGGCAGGAAGATACCCAGCGCGAGGACCAGCACCATGGCACCCAGGAACACGATCATGATCGGTTCGATCTGCGCCGACAGAGTCTTGAGTTCGTAATCGACTTCACGCTCGTACATCTGGGCAATCTCGTCCATCAGGTCGTCCAGCGAGCCGGTTTCTTCGCCCACGGCGATCATCTGCAGCACGATCGGCGTGAACACCTGCGCCGCCACCGCCGTGCGCAGGATGCTCTCGCCGCGCTCGACGCCGTCGCGCATCTGCTCCACCCGCGATGACAGATAGGCATTGTCGACCGTCTGCGACACCACGGTCAGGCCCTGCACCATCGGCACCCCGCTCTTCATCGACAGCGCATAGCTGCGCGCGAAGCGGGCCATGGTGCCTTTGTGGATGATCTTCCCGGCGATCGGCAGCTTCAGCTTGACCCGGTCCCACCACATGCGCCCGGAACTGGAATTGATGTAGCGTTTCCAGGCGAACACCCCAGCGACCGAAGCTGCCAGCAAGGCCGGCCAGTAGCTCACCATGAAGTTCGAGCTGGCGATCAGCATGCGCGTCATCAGCGGCAACTGCGAGTTGAAGCTGGCGAACACCTTGACGAATTGCGGAATCACCCAGATGTTGACCACGACCATGGCCAGCAGCATGGCGATCACCACGAAGGTCGGGTAACGCGTGGCCGTCTTGACGCGCTCGCGCATGTCGCGGTCGAATTCGAGGTGGTCGAAGAGGCGCAGGAAGACTTCTTCCAGGCGGCCGGTCATCTCGCCTACCCGCACCATCGACAGATAGAAATTGTTGAATACCTCAGGATGGCGCTTCATCGCCACCGACAGTTCACGGCCCGAGTCGAGCGACTCGCGCAAGTCCTTGATGACCTTGGCGAAAGACTTGCTGATGGCTGATTCCTGCAAGCCGGCCAGGCCGCGCATGATCGGCACGCCGGATTTGAGCAGGGTGTACAGTTGTCGGCTGAACAGCTGCACATCCATCGACGTCACCTTCCTCTCGAACAGCCTGGCATGCCAGGGCTCGCCATCCTCGGCGATGACGCTCTTGGTGACGGCAATCTCGATCGGCGTCACGCCGCTGCCGAACAACTGGTCGGCCACAGCCCCGCTGTCGGCCCCTTCGAGCACGCCCTGCAGCATCTCGCCGCGGGCATTGCGTCCTTTGTAGGCGAAAAAGGGCAAGGCTTAATCCTCGAACTGGTTACTGATGCGCATCGCCTCGGCGATGGTGGTGCGCCCCTGCACAGCCAGTTGCACGCCATGCCGGCGCAGGGTATTCCCGGCCATCTCGGCATGCGCGGCCTTGAGGAAGTGGGCCGGATCGTGATGGTTGGCGGCATCGACCACCGACGACGTCATTTCGAGCAGCTCATACACGCCGGTACGGCCGCGGTAGCCCATGCCATTGCAATGCGAGCAGCCCTTGCCATGGAAAAACTGGGTGCTGTCGGCCCGCTCGGCCAGCTCGGCGCGCAGCCATTGGCGTTCCGGCACGGTCGGCTCGTAAGTCGTGGTGCAGCTTTCGCAAATCACCCGCACCAGGCGCTGGGCCAGCACGGCCTGCAGGGAACTGCTGACCATATAGCGCGGCACGCCCATGTCCATCAGGCGCAGCGGTGTACTGGCGGCATCGTTGGTGTGCAAGGTCGAGAGGACCAAGTGACCGGTCATTGCGGCGCGCAGGCCGATCTGGGCGGTTTCCTGGTCGCGCATCTCGCCCACCAGCACGATGTCCGGGTCCTGGCGCAGGGCCGAACGCAGCACGCGCGCGAACGACAGCTCGATCTTGTCGTTGACCTGCACCTGGTTGATGCCGGCCAGCCGGTATTCCACCGGGTCCTCGACCGTGATCAGCTTTTTCTCGACCGAGTTCAATTCGGACAGCGCACTATATAGCGTCGTCGTCTTGCCGCTGCCGGTGGGCCCGGTCACCAGCACCAGGCCGTTGGGGCGGGCCACGATGGCGCGGAATTTTTCGACCAGTTGCGGCGGCATGCCGATGGCGTCCAGGCGCAAGGTGGTGCCGCCCTGGTTCAACAGACGCATGACCACCGATTCGCCATATTGGGTCGGCATGGTCGAAATACGCACGTCGATCCGCTGCTGCTTGACCTTGATGGCAAAGCGTCCGTCCTGCGGCAAGCGCTTTTCCGAAATATCCAGGTCGGACATGAGTTTCAGGCGCAGCGCCAGGGGCGTGGCGATCTTGATATCGGCCTCGGTCTGCAGGTGCAGCACGCCATCGATGCGGAAGCGGATCTGCAGCCGGGTTTCCTGTGGCTCGATATGAATGTCCGAGGCGCGCACCTGGGTGGCATCGTCGAACACCGATTGCAAGAGCTTGACGATCGGCGCTTCTTCCAGGCTCGGATTGGCGGCCATGGCGCCGAAGTCGACCGTGGTGTCGCCCAGGTCTTGCTCCAGCTCGCGGGCAAAGTCGGTGATCTCGTCGGTGCGGCGGTAGATGCGGTCGATCGCGGCCAGCACTTCGGTCTCGTTGACCACCGCCAGCTCGATGTTCTTTTTGACCAGCCGGGCGATTTCGTCGTAAGCGAACAGGTCGGTCGGATCGGACATACCGATCAGCAGCACGCCGCGGCGGTCTTCCAGGGCCAGCGCGCGGAAGCGGCGGGCCTGGGTTTCCGGCAGCTGGCGCACGATGTCCGGATTGGTGTTGTAGAACTTGAGGTTGATATACGGAATATCGAGCTGCTTGGCCAAGGCCCCGGAGATCTGCTCTTCCGTGACGAAGCCGTTCTCGACGAACACCCGGCCCAGCTTGCGGCCGGTGCTCTTCTGGGCCTGCAAAGCCTGGCCGAGCTGATCCTCGGTCAAGAGCTTTTGCTGAACTAGAATTTCACCGAGTCGGACTTTTTCTGGCCGTGCCATTGACTACCCCTGCAGGAATGATTGCTTCGGGCCATTTTAGTCCAGAAAACGTCTAGTTTTGTCGTGGAGAATGATTATGTAGCCGAGTATCACTCTGCCATTGTGTATTCCGTCCACAATGCGCTACAGTCTGGCCACTCTCATGGACGCCTTGGCAATGACCGCTCCCGCACTACGTTTTCATCAGCTTACTAAACGCTACGCCGGCAAGCCGGTGCTGGACGGCGTCGACCTGGACGTGGAGATTGGAGAATGTGTCGGCCTGGTGGGCGTCAACGGGGCCGGTAAGACCAGCCTGATCAAATGCCTGTTCGACTTCGTGGCGCTGGACGGCGGACGCATCGAGATTTTCGGCCAGCCGCACCACGTGCCCGCGGCCCGCACGCCGCTGGCGTACCTGCCCGAGCGCTTCACGCCGCCGTATTACCTGACCGGCATCGGCTTCATCCAATACATGATGAAGCTGCAACAGCGGAGCTATGATTCAGTTGCCGTGGAAGCAATGCTGGACAGCCTGGGACTGGACCGTTCAGCCTTGACGACACCGGTGCGCCAGCATTCCAAGGGCATGAGCCAGAAGCTCGGCCTGGCCGCCTGCTTCCTGTCGGGCAAGCAAACCTATGTGCTCGACGAACCCATGAGCGGTCTTGACCCGCAGGCGCGCGCCCTGTTCAAGGCGCGCCTGCGCCAGTCGCTGGCCGAGGGCGCCACCGTGTTCTTCAGCTCGCATGCACTGGCCGATGTCGAGGAACTGTGCGACCGCATGGCCATCCTGCACGATGGCAAGGTGCGCTTTGCCGGCAGCCCATCCGCCTGCCGCGCCGGGACCGGAACCGACAGCCTGGAACAGGCTTTCATGAAAGTCATCCATTGAAGCCCGCGGTCTTGAAGCCCCTCTACCATCAGCACTTCGGCCTGAGCCAGCCGCCGTTCGGCATCACGCCCAACCCAGCCTTTTTTTATGCTGGCAACACGCGCGGCGAAATTCTCGACGCCCTGCTCTACGCGGTGCTGCATGGCGAAGGCATCATCAAAGTCAGCGGTGAAGTCGGCAGCGGCAAGACCATGCTGTGCCGCATGCTGGAGAGCCGCCTGCCCGAGCATGTGGACGTCATCTATTTGTCCAACCCGACGCTGGCGCGCATTGATGTGGCTTTTGCCATCGCCGGCGAGCTGGGCCTGGACGTGGATGGCAAGCGCATCGACGAAGTCATCCGTATGCTGCAAGCCGACCTGATCGCCCGCCACAGCGACGGCCGCCAGGTACTGCTGATGATCGAGGAAGCCCAGGCCATGCCTTTGGCCACGCTCGAAGAAATCCGTTTGTTCTCCAACCTGGAGACGGCGCACCACAAGCTGCTGCAGATCGTGCTGTTCGGACAGCCCGAGCTGGATGCACACCTGGCCCTGCCCAGCATGCGCCAGCTCAAGGAGCGCATCACCCACAGCATCGTTGTGCCCGCCATGCCGGCCGATGTGATCCCGGACTTCCTGGCCTTCCGCCTGCACGCGGCCGGCTACAACGGGCCGGCCTTGTTCAGCCCGGCCGCAACACGCCATATCGCGCGCGTATCGCAAGGGATTGTCCGTCGAATCAATATATTGGCGGACAAGGCATTGATGGCGGCCTATGCGGACGATGCCGACCGGGTCGAGGCGCAGCATGCCAAGGCCGCCATTGCCGACTGTGCGTTTGCGGCGCCGCGGCGCCGGCTGGGCACTATCCTGGGCGGCGCGATCTGCGCCTTGGCGGCCTCCGCGCTGCTTGCCTGGCTGGTGTCACAAAGCATCTTCTTTCGCTGATGGCGAACGCATGCACTCGCGCATTTGCTCCTAGCATAATTTTCAGCCATTATTGTGACTTGGCACAGACGAGCGCATCGATGAAATTCACAAAATCCGTAACCCCGCTAAGCACCGCGATCTGCTGTGCCATGCTGACCGCATGCGCCACGCCTACCCTGCCCGGCTCGCCCGGCCATGTGAACGAGCCATCGCGCGTGGCCGGCCGGATTCCGGATCCGGTCATGCAGCAGGCGCCGCTGCCTCTTCCCAAACCCACGCCCAAGGTGGAAACCTATAGCGTGACGGTGCACAAGGTGCCGGCCCAATCGCTGCTGTTTGCACTCGCGCGCGACGCCGGGCTGAATGTCGACGTGCACCCAGGCATTAGCGGCACGGTAACGCTCAACGCCCTCGACCAGACCCTGCCGCAACTGTTGGACCGCATCGCCCGCCAGGTGGACATGCGTTACGAAATCAATGGCGCCACCCTGACCGTGCTGCCGGACACGCCGGTCTGGCGTAATTACAAGGTCGATTACGTGAACATGGCGCGCAGCACCAACAGCAGCGTCAATATCGCCACGCAGATTTCAACCACGGGCGGCGGCTCGAACACGCCCACGATTACCAATGCCAACGGCACCACCACGGGCGGCGCTGCGCCGTCCGGCGGCTCCGGCAATAACAATTCGACCACCTCGGTGGTGAATCGTTCAGATAATAATTTCTGGGCCAGCCTGGAGAAGAACATCCGCGACATGCTGCGCGAAACCACGCTGAACGACGCGCCGACCCAGACCATCGCGCAGCAGGCCCAGCAACAAGCCCAGCAGCAAACTCAGCAGCAACCCGGCCAGCAGCCGACCCAGCCGAATCAGCCGCAGCAAAGTGCGCAGCCAACGCCGGACAATGTGCTGGCCGCCTTCGGCGCCTCATCCGCCGAGCGCGACCGCAACATGCCTTCGGTGGTCGTCAATGCCGAAGGCGGCCTGATTGCCGTGCGCGCCACCGGCCGCCAGCACGAAAAGATCCAGCAATTCCTCGACGTCGTACTCGGCAGCGCCAAGCGCCAGGTGCTGATCGAAGCGACCGTGATTGAAGTGCGCCTGTCCGACCAGTATCAGCAAGGCATTAACTGGACCAAGCTGGGCAGCAAGTTCGACCTGTTCCAGGGACCGCAGGCGCCAAGCGGCAGCGTCCGCGCGGCACTGCCATCGGGCATCCAGATCGGCGGCAGCCCGAACATTTTTACCATCAACTACAGCAATCCCCTGTCCTCGTTGGGCGACATCGCCGCCACCGTGCAGCTGCTCGAATCGTTCGGCAAGGTCAAGGTCCTGTCCAGCCCCAAGATCAGCGTGCTCAACAACCAGACCGCCATGCTCAAGGTGGTCGACAACAATGTCTTCTTCAGTATCAAGGTAACCCCGGCGGTCATCGGCGCCAACGGCAACATCACCACGCCGGCCACGTATGAATCCAAGCTCGAGACCGTGCCGGTCGGTTTCGTCATGAGCGTCACCCCGCAGATCGCCGACACCGACGAAGTCACGCTCAATGTGCGCCCCACCATCACGCGCATCGTCGGCTATGTCAACGACCCCAATCCGGCGCTCGCCGCCGGCAACGTGACCAGCCGCGTGCCGGTGATCCAGGCGCGCGAGATCGAGTCGATCATGAAGGTCTACAGCGGCGACATCTCGGTACTGGGCGGCCTGATGCAGGACTCGGTCGACAACCTCAAGGACAGCATTCCCGGCGCCGGCAAGCTGCCCATCATCGGCGACCTGTTCGGCTACCGCAATGAGCAGGTCAGCAAGACCGAACTGGTGATCTTCATTCGCCCGGTGGTGGTCAAGAACGCCAGCATCAACGGCGACTACAAGGATTTCCGCTACCTGCTGCAAGACCGTAGCGCGCCCACGCCACCCTACTCGGAACCCGTTCCGGCGAAGGTCAACTGATCATGAGCTTACTGATGCAGGCGCTCAAAAAGGCCGAGCGCGCCAAACAAAGCCACGGCAGCGACGAGGAGCCGGCCAAGCCGTCCGAAGCCTTGGACCAGGTGCTGGAACTGGCGCCGCACGACAGCGTGGCGCAGGAGCCTTTGAGCCTGTCGCCGCTGGACGCCGCGCCTGTCGAACCCACGCTGGAATACGTCGCCGAACCGCCGCTGGTGGCCGACCCGGTGCCGCCGCGCCGCCCGCGCAATGCGGCGCCGCCACCGCAAGCGGCAGCGCCGCGCCCGCGCGCCAGGCGCGCCGCAGCTCCCTTCATGAGCGCACGCGCCATCCGCCTGGCGGCAATGGGCGGCGCCGGCCTGATCGTGCTGGCCCTCGGCGGCTATATGTACTGGCACGAGATGTACGGCCCGGGATCGAGCCGCGGCTTGCCGCCGGTACCGATGCCCGGCCAGAACCTGCCTGCCGCCGTGGTGCCAAGCGCAGTTGCCGCAGCAGCGCCGGCTGGCATTGCCGCCGGCCCGGCCATGCCGGGCTACGCCCTGCCACCGTCCGGCGTACTGCCGCCGCCGGCCGTGCCGGCCGGCCCAGCCGCGGCCGACCACCCGCCGCCATCGTCGCACAATCAGATGCCGCCGGATTTCTACAACCCCGATGGGACGCCGGCCAATAACCCGCCGCCGCCATCGCCCTTCCAGCCCACGCCGGGGGCCACGGTCTCGCGCGCGCCGGCCGAGCTTCCGCCGACGGCCCCCATGCCCGTGGAAGCCCCGGCACCGGTAGCGGCGCAGCCAGGCACACCGGCACCAGCGCCGGCGCCTGAGAAGACTGACATCCGTGTGGCCCGCGCCAGCAAGCCGGAACAGGTCAATCCATCGCTCACCAGCGGCTACAGCGCCGTGCAGCGCGGCGACCTGGCCGGCGCCCGCCAGAGCTACCAGAGCGTGCTGCGCCAGGAACCCAACAACCGCGACGCGCTGCTCGGCATGGCCGCCGTCGCCGTGCGCGAAGGCCAGGGCGAGCAGGCAGCAGGCATCTACGCGCGCCTGCTCGATATCGACCCCAACGACAGCGACGCCATGGCGGGCATGGCCAGCGTGCGCACGGGTGACGCCAGCCAGGCCGAAAGACGCCTGCGCCGCAGCCTGGAGCGCGACCCGGAAGCCGGCTCGGTGCTGTTCGCGCTCGGGAACCTGTATGCGCGCCAGGGCCGCTGGCCGGAAGCGCAGCAGCATTACTTCCGCGCTTACAGCAGCACACCCGCCAATGCCGACTATGCCTTCAACCTGGCGGTCGGCCTGGACCGGCTGAACCAGAGCGCGCTGGCACTGACCTACTATCAGCGCGCGCTGGAACTGGGCGCGGCGGGACAGGTCAGTTTCGAGCGCGCGGCAGTCAGCCAGCGCGTGCGTGAACTGAGCGGACGATAGGAGTCGCGAGCCCGTACATGCCAGATCAAACGAAATTCCCGCTCGGTAAACTGCTGATTCAGAAAGGCGTAATCAGCGAAGACCAGTTGCGTATCGCGCTGATCGAACAAAAGCGCAGCAATGAGCCGATCGGCAAACTGCTGGTGTCGCTCGGCTTCGTGACCGAAGCAACGGTGCGCGAAGCGCTTTCCGAGAATCTTAAACAGCAAAGCGCGGACCTGGGCAACCTGGTGGTCGACGCCATCGCGCTCAAGCTCATTCCAAAAGACGTGGCCAAGCGCTACCGCGTGTTCCCGATCGTCTACGAGCGCGACACCGACAACCTGATCCTGGCCATGGCCGACACCAGCAACCTGGTGGCGCTGGACCAGATCAGCGCCATGCTGGTCAAAGGCATCACCATCACGCCGGTGCTGGTCAACGAGTCGGACATCAACCGTGCGATCGACCAGTACTATGGCTTCGAGCTGTCGATCGACGGCATCCTTCTGGAAATCGAGACCGGCGAAGTCAATTACGCCGCGCTGTCGGCCACCAGCGACGAGTACAGCCAGCCGATGGTGCGCCTGATGGACGCGCTGCTGGCCGACGCGGTGCAGAATGGCGCCTCCGACATTCACTTCGAACCGGAACAGAGTTTCCTGCGCATCCGCTACCGCATCGACGGCATCCTGCGCCAGATCCGCAGCCTGCACAAATCCTACTGGCCGGCCATGGCGGTGCGCCTCAAGGTGATGAGCAATATGAACATCGCCGAATCGCGTGCGCCGCAGGACGGGCGCATCTCGATCAAATTCTCGGGCCGCCAGATCGACTTTCGCGCGTCCAGCCAGCCCACCACGCATGGCGAGAACATCGTGCTGCGCGTGCTGGACCGCGCCAAGGGACTGGTGCCGCTCGACGGCCTGGGCCTGGGCGAGATTGAGCTGCACCTGCTCAAACTGATGATCGCCCGCCCGCACGGCGTGATCCTGGTAACCGGCCCAACCGGCAGCGGCAAGACCACCACCTTGTACTCGATCCTCAATCACATCAACACCGAGGCGGTCAATATCATGACCCTCGAAGACCCGGTCGAGTACCCAATGAACATGATCCGCCAGACCTCGATCAACGAGTCGGCCAAGATGGGTTTCGCCGAAGGCATCCGCTCGATGATGCGCCAGGACCCGGACGTGATCCTGGTCGGCGAGATCCGCGACCGCGAGACCGCCGAGATGGCGTTTTCCGCCGCCATGACCGGCCACCAGGTCTACTCCACCCTGCACACCAATTCGGCCATCGGCTCGGTTTCGCGCCTGCTCGACATCGGCATCCTGCCCGACATCATGGCCGGCAACATCATCGGCATCATCGCCCAGCGCCTGGTGCGCCGCCTGTGCCCACACTGCAAACAGAGCGAAGTGGCCGGCCCGGTCGAACGGCGCTTGCTGGGGCTTGGCGAAGATGACCCGCAAGTGAGCATTTGCCGCCCCAGCGGCTGCGAGCACTGCGCCCACCAGGGCTATAAGGGCCGCATGGCGATCATGGAAATCCTCAAGGTCACCAGCGACCTGGACGAAGCCATCGCCCGCCGCGCCCCGCTGCGCGAACTCAAGGACAGCGCCAAGGGCGGGGGCTTTCGCGCGCTGGTGGACGACGGCATGCGCCGCGTTGTGGACGGCACGACCTCGCTGGAAGAAGTCGCGCGCGTGGTCGACCTGACCGACAGGCTGGCCTGATGCCGCTCTACGCCTACCGCGCAATGGACCCCGGCGGCGCCCTCGTACCGGGCGCCATGGATGCACTCAACAGCGCCGACCTGGAACTGCGCCTGCGCCGCATGGAACTGGACCTGATCGACTACCGCGTGTCGACGCCCAAGGCAGTCGCCTTCGGCAAACGCGTGGTGCGCCGCATCGACCTGATCAACTTCTGCTTTCACATGGAGCAGCTGACCGGCGCCGGCGTGCCGATCCTGGAAGGCCTGAACGACCTGCGCGATTCACTCGACCATCCGCGCATGCGCGAGATCGTCACCGACCTGATCGAAAGCATCGAGGGCGGCCAGTCGCTGTCGGAAGCGCTGCGCCATCACGGCGAAGTGTTCAACGAGACCTTTGTGAGCCTGATCACGGCGGGCGAATCGAGCGGCAAGCTGGCCGAGGTATTCCGCAACCTGTCCGAAAGCCTCAAGTGGCAGGACGAACTGGCCGCGCAGACCAAAAAGATCGTCACCTACCCGATCATCGTCGCGGTGGTGGTGCTGGCAGTGACCTTCTTTTTAATGATCGTGCTGGTGCCCCAGCTGACAAGCTTTATCAAGAACATGGGCGGCGAACTGCCGCTGCATACGCGTGCGCTGATTTTTGTGTCGAACATCTTCATCGAATACTGGTACCTGATCCTGGCCGCGCCGGTAGCCGCCTTCTTCGGCGTGCGTGCCTGGCTCAAGCGCAGCGATGGCGCGCGCCTGCTGTTCGACGGCTGGAAGCTGCGCGTGCCGCTGATTGGCCCGGTGCTGCACAAGATCATCCTGGCGCGCTTCGCCACCTTTTTCGGGCTCATGTACGGCTCCGGCATCACCATTCTCGAATGCATCCGCCTGTCCGAAGGTATCGTCGCCAACCGCATGGTGGCGGCCGGCCTGCGCCGCGCGGCCCAGCTGATTTCGGACGGTCAGAGCGTCACCCAGGCCTTCCAGAACACCGGCATCTTCCCGCCGCTGGTGCTGCGCATGCTGCGCGTGGGCGAATCCACCGGTTCGCTCGACGGCGCGCTGCGCAACGTCAGCTACTTCTACAACCGTGAAGTCAAGGAGCTGATCGAGCGCGTGCAAGCGCTGATCGAGCCGGCCATGACGGTCACGCTCGGCCTGCTGCTGGGCTGGATCATGCTGTCGGTGCTCGGTCCCATCTACGACACCATGAGCCAGTTAAGAACCTAAAGGACCGGCGTGCTGCCTAAACTACTCTTCTACGCCACTGCCGACCAGCTTTGCGCCTACCACTGGAAGCGCGGCGTCTTCACGCCCGGTCCGGTGCTGCGCTTGGCGCCGGCCGACCTGGATGTGCTGGGCCAGTTCCTGGACCAGCATCCCGGAACCCCAAGCTATGTGATCGCCGACCTGGTCGAGGAAGACTTTCAACGGCACCTGCTGCCGCACGTGCGCGGTCGGGCCGGGCGCACTATGGTCGAACGCCGGCTGCTGCAGATGTACCGCGACACACCGTTTGTGCACGCCGGCCTGCAGGAGCGCGACGAGGACGGCCGGCGCGACGACCACGCCCTGTTCTCGGCGCTGACCAATGCCGCGCTGCTGCAGCCCTGGATGGATGTATTCGAGCAGCGCGAGACGCCGCTGGCCGGCGTGTATTCGGCGGCCTGGCTGTCCACCATGCTGGTGCAGCGCCTGGCGGCGGTCCAGGACCACCTGCTGCTGATCACCGAACAGGCGGGCGGCCTGCGCCAGAGTTATTTTCAGGGACCTTACCTCAAGTTCAGCCGGCTGACGGTGCTCAGTCACGGCGAGGAAATCGCCGCCGCGACTGCCGCCGAGACGGCGCGCATGCACCAGTTCCTGACCAGCACCCGCCTGCTGGCACGCGGCGGCATGCTGCAGGTGGCGGTGCTGGCGCCAATCGACCGCCTGCCGCAGCTCGAAGCCCAATGTGTAGACGAACCGGAAACCTCTTTCCATTTCATCGATATGGAGACCGCGGCCGAGCGCTTCAAGCTGGAAGAAGTACCGGCGAACGCCGAGCGCCTGCTGCTTGAACTGGTCGCCAAGGGGGATCCGGCCAGCCAGTACGCGCTGCCGTCGCCGCGCCGTTTCTACCGCATCTGGCAGGGCCGCACCGGCCTGAACGCACTGACCGCCATGGTAGTGACCGTGGCGGCGCTATGGCTGCTGTCGGACGCGTGGTCCATCGTCGCCGCCCGCTCCAGTACGGCACAGCTCCTGCTTGACGCGGCGCGCGACGACGCACAATACCGCGCCGCGATGGCCAACTTCCCGGCCAGCAGCGTCAAGAGCGCCAACATGAAAGCCGCCGTTCAGCTGGATGCGCAGCTGAACGCCCAGGCGCCCTCACCCGACCAAATGGCAGCGCTGGCCAGCCGCGCGCTCGACGTGGCGCCGTCGATCCGCCTGACCGCGCTCGACTGGCAAGCGGACCGCCAGCCGGCAGCAAACCCCGGCGGCGACCTTGAAAAGCTGGCCGGCACCAATGAAGCGGCCAGGCCCATCACCACATCCTTGCTCGGCCTGGCCGCGCCGCCCGCACAAACCATGCGCATCGAAGGCGAAATCGACGTCGCCCAGTCGGACTACCGGGCCATCGTCGACAGCGTCAATCAGTTTGCCTTTGAGATGTCGCGCAATCCCGGTGTGACGGTGGAAATTCTCGAGTCGCCTATCGACGTGCGCCAGAACGTCACGCTGACCGGCCGCAGTGGCGGTTACGACAGCGGGACCAAACCAAAATTCGTGCTGAAAGTGACGTGGAAGCGATGAAGCCCAAAGCACCCGCGGCGCCCACCTGGCGCGATGAACTGCCGCTGCTGTCGAAACCCGCCGGGCTGCTGCTCGGCTGCCTGGCCGCGGCCGCCCTGCTGCTGGTCGTCTCAAGCTGGCTGCGCGCACGCGCCGAAGCCGACTTGGCCAACGCCATGCAAGTACGCGCCGTCAGCGCCGCGCGCTTCCAGAACGTCGAAATCGAAAAGCAGGAACTGGCGCTGTTCGCGCCACGCTTCGCCCAGCTGCAGGCAACGGGCATGATCGGCGACGAAAACCGCCTTGCGTGGATCGAGGCCGTCAAGCAAAGCCAGGCCGGCCGCCGGCTGATCTCCGCCAGTTATGAGGTCGAGCCGCAGCAGGCGGTGGTGTCGCCAACGCCTTTGGCCCTGGGCGACTACCAGCTGCGCGCCAGCCGCATGCGCCTTGAACTGGGCATGGTGCACGAACTGGACTTGTTCAACGTGCTTGGCGACCTGCGCAATGCCGGCCGCTTCACGGTGCAGGATTGCCAGGTCAAACGCAACGACGTGCCGCTTGAGGCGGTCGGCCTGCCGCGCCTGACGGCTGCCTGCACGCTGGTCTGGCTGACCCTGGGCGGCGCCCCGCAGCCGGCCGCCGCACCTCTTAACAAAGGCTGGCCATGAAACGCATCGTCTTCATCCTCGCGCTGGCTTGCGCGACGCCCGCGCAAGCGCAAACCATCGGGCGCCTGTTCACCACCCCACAGGAGCGTTACCAGCTCGACGTGGGGCGCGGCCTCATCATCCTGCCGCCGGCACCCGCGCCCGCTCGGGCGGCGCCACCGCCGCCGCCTGCGCCGCCCGAGCCGGTGACGGTCAACGGCTTCGTGCGGCGCAGCAGCGGCGGGTCCACGGTATGGCTGAATCAGGACGCCCAGGATGCACGCCTGAACAGCTTCAGCGGGCCGCGCCAGGCGCCGCGCGTCACCGTCACGCTGCCGTCTGGCCGGAAGGTCCTGATCAAGCCCGGCCAGACTGTCGACATGAACGCCGGCACCGTCATCGACGCGGACACGCCATGAAGCCAATGCAGCAGGGTTTCAGCCTGGTCGAAATGGCGGTGGTGCTGGTGATCGTCGGCCTGATGGTCGGCGGCCTGCTCACGCCGCTGGCCATGCAGATGGAGAACCGGCGGATCGGCGACACGCAAAAGGCGATGGAAGACGGACGCGAAGCGTTGCTCGGCTTCGCCATGCGCAACGGCTACCTGCCCTGCCCGGCCATCTCCGCCACCAACGGCCTGGAAGACCGCAGCGGCACTACCTGCCGCAATGGCAAGCGCCAGGGACTGCTGCCGTGGGCCACGCTCGGAATACCCAAGCTCGATGCATGGGGCCATGTGTACCGCTACAGCGTGTCGCCGGCATTCGCCAACAGCCAGAACATGTTCGACCTGAACACACGGCGTGACATCACCATCGGCACGCGCGATCCGCGTGGCAACCTGGTGGCTGCCACCGCCATCAACGATATCCCGGCGGTGATCGTCTCGCATGGCAAAAACGGCGCCGGCGGCGTGAGCGACCTGGGTATCCGCACCGCCGACCAGAGCACCACCAACATCGACGAGCGCACCAATGCCAATGCCGCCGGCATCGCCTTTGTGTCGCGCACCCGCTCGGACAATACCGCCGCCCCGGGTGGCGAGTACGACGACCTGGTCGCGTGGATCTCGCCCAACGTGCTGTTCAACCGCATGGTCAGCGCCGGGACGCTGCCACACTAGCCCATGCTGCACGTTACTACCGCCATCGCCACCCAGGTGCTGCTCGAAGCGCTACGCAACCGGCTCGCATGGGTGCTGGCCGGCCTGACCGCGCTGGCGCTGGGACTTGCCGCCTTTATCGGTGCGCTGACGCTGACCGAGACCGTGCAGGTTCAGACCGCCCTTAGCGCGGCACTCTTGCGCATCTGCGCAGTGTTCCTGGTGGCCGGCATGGTGGTCACCAGCATGGCCCGGGAAGCGGCCGACAAGGGTCAGGAGATGCTGCTTGCCTTGCCGGTGCCACGCGCCGCCTACCTGTTCGGCAAGCTTGGAGGCTTCGCGCTGGCCGCCGCTATTCCCGCGCTGCTGTTCGGCGCCCTGGCGCTGCTGGTGGCGCCGGCCTTACCGGCGTTTGTGTGGACCGTTTCACTGCTGTGCGAGCTGTGGATCGTGGCCGCATTCGCGCTGCTGTGCGCACTTGGCATCGGCAATACACTGGCTGCGCTGGCGGCCACGCTGGCCTTCTATCTGCTCTCGCGTATCGGCACCATCGATGTCGTGTCCGCGCTGCTGCCGCGCCTTGACCGCTTTACGCGAGCCGAATGGCTGGTGTACGGCGACGCCGGCCTGGCGCAGCTAGCTCCGGTACTGGGCCAGAGCGCCATCTACGTGGCGCTGCTCGGGGCGGCAGCCTTGTTCGACCTGTACAGGAAGAACGTCTGATGCGCGCCCGCCCGCTTGCCGATGTGCCACGCCCGGTGTGGCTGGTGCTCGCGGCCGCGCTAGGCGCCCAACTGTGGCTGCAGGTGCCGCGCACTACGCCGCAACCGCGCCTGCACGCTCCGCCGGATATCGGAACCTTGCGCGCGGCCAGCCTGGGCGAACCGGTCGCACTGGCCAAGGCGCTCATGCTGTATGTGCAGAGCGCCGAAGGCGGCACGCCGCTGCGCCAGGTCGACTATGCGGATCTGACGGCCTGGCTGGAACGGATCGTCGCACTGGACCCGCGTGGCCAGTATCCGCTGCTGGCCGCAAGCCAGGTCTATGCGGCCGTGCACGACCGGCCGCGCCAGCGCATCATGCTGGACTTCGTCCACCGCCAGTTCGAAGCTGACCCTGACCGGCGCTGGCCGTGGCTGGCCCACGCCGCGCTGGTGGCAAGGCACCAGCTGAACGACCCCGCGCTGGCGCGCCGTTACGCGCAAGCCATCCGCGAGCGCACTTCGCCGGCCGTGCTGCCGCCCTGGGCGCAGCAGATGGAGGTGTTCATCCTGGAAGACATGAACGATGCCGACAGCGCGCGCCTGCTGATCGGCGCCATGATCGCCGGCGGCCAGGTACGCGATCCGAACGAATTGCGCTTCCTTGAGCGGCGCCTGAAACAGCTTGAGGCGCCGGTGCCGCAAGCGATGCGCTAGAATTGAAGCGCACTCTTACGAAAGACATTCCATGCAACGACAGCTCGGCTTCACCCTTGTCGAAATCGCCATCGTTTTGGTGATCATTGGCCTGCTGCTGGGCGGTGTGCTCAAAGGCCAGGGCCTGATCGACAGCGCCAAGGTCAAGAACATCATCCAGCAATCGAACTCCCTGTCGGCGGCCGTCAACGCCTACCAGGACAAGTTCCGCGCGCTGCCGGGCGACGACGTCCAGGCCACCACCCACGTGCCCGGCACCACCTTCAACGGCAACGGCGACGGCCAGATCACCGAGTACCTGGCCGCGCCCCAGCACCTTGCGCTGGGCGGCTTCATTACCGGTTCCTACAATGGCACCACGGACTTCATGACCAGTGCTCAGGGTGGCGCGGTCTATATCTATAACGACGCAGTGGGCGGCCGCTTCGGCAACGGCCTGCGCTTCGACAACCTGCCCGATTCATTCGCCCAGCAGATCGACGCCAAGCTCGATGACGGCATCGCCACCACCGGCGCCGTGCGTGCCACCGCGCCTTACACCAACACCGGCGCCGTGATCACCCGCACCGCGCTGTTCTTCTAATGAACGGGGCGTATTGGCCGGAGATGTGGGACGATGCTGTTTTCAGGAGCCGCCTGCGCCCCTTGCGTCGCGACCCTGCTGCTAGTCTGGACGCCAGCGATCGGTTGACACCATCGCATCCAGGCTGGCACGCTGCGCCCAGCCTTCAAGTTCGAGCATGGGTTGTGGATAGAACTCGGCCACGTGGCCAAGGCAGATGATGGCCACGGGTTTGCCGCCGTCCGGGATGCCCAGCAACTGCGACAACTTATCGGGATTGAACAGGGACACCCAGCCCATACCCAGGTTTTCAGCCCGGGATGCGAGCCACATATTCTGAATGGCACACGCGACCGACGCCAAGTCCATTTCCGGCAGCGTGCGGCGCCCGAACACGTGGCGCTCACGCCGGTCCATCAGCGCCGCCACCAGGACTTCGCCGCACTCGCGGATGCCTTCCACCTTGAGACGCATGAATGCATCGCCACGCTCGCCCAGTGCCTCCGCGGTAGCTTGGCGTTCTTCATCGACGATACTGCAAATCTGTTCGCGCAGGGCGGTTTGTCGAATGCGGATGAACCGCCAAGGCTGCATCAGCCCGACGCTGGGGGCCTGGTGCGCCGCCGTCAGCAGTCGCATGAGCACTGCCTCGTCAACGGCGCCGGGGACAAAATGACGCACATCGCGCCGCTTGGCGATCACCCGGTAGACGGCCTCGATCTCGGATGAACTGAATGCTTCTGGCAACATAAGTCTCTCGGTATATCAAATAGCGCCCTTGCGACAGGCGGCGACATTATATGAGCACGGCAGAGCTTGCGCCTGGCGGACGGGCGGGGACGATCCGGCCGCGAACTCCGGAACACATCATCGCCGCGCTGGAGCCGACCGTGCGGGGATGGAACCGCGATCCCACCCCGTTCCGCTGGGGCGGCACGCCCTCGCGGAATCGGGGGCCCGCCGGCGCCGCTCGGCATTGGGAGATGCTCCATGGAGTTGCCAAGTGAACCGTAGCGTGATCGCATCAACTCCGATGTTGCCATTT
>CAMLFK010000059.1 GCA_946479255.1 uncultured Oxalobacteraceae bacterium | reverse complement strand
CCACCTCGGTCTTGCCGAAGCCGACGTCGCCGCACACCAGCCGGTCCATCGGCTTACCCGAGGTCATGTCGCGGATGACGTTGTTGATCGCCTCGGCCTGGTCGGGCGTCTCCTCGAAGCCGAAGCTTTCGGCGAAGTTCTGGTAATCGTGCGCCGAGTATTCGAAAGCGTGGCCCTGGCGCAGCGCGCGCCGCGCGTACAGGTTGAGCAGCTCGGCGGCGGTGTCGCGCACCTGCTCGGCGGCCTTGCGCTTGGCCTTGTCCCACTGGCCCGAGCCGAGAGAATGCAGCGGCGCGTCTTCCGGCGAGGCGCCGGAGTAGCGCGAAATCACGTGCAGCTGCGAGACCGGTACATACAGCTTGGTCTCCTTGGCGTATTCAAGGTGCAGGAATTCGGTTTCGCCTTCGCCCAGGTCCATGCTAGTCAGGCCCATGTAGCGCCCGATGCCATGGTTGATGTGCACCACCGGGTCGCCGATCTTCAGCTCCGACAGGTCGCGCACCATCGACTCGACCTGGGTGACGCTCTCCTGCTTCTTTTTGCCGGCACGCCGGCCCGAACCCGCATACAGTTCGGTCTCGGTGATGAAGATCAGGTCCTCTGCGCCGGCGGAGAACAGCTCGAAGCCGGTCTGCAGCGGGGCCACGCCGAGGGCCAGCGGCACGCTCGCCTTGAGAAAGCCTTCGAAGCCCTCGACCGGCACAGGCGACAGGCCGTACTCGCTGAAGTACTGCTGCAGCGTTTCGCGGCGGCCGTTGGAGTCGGCGCAGATCATCACACGCTTGTCGCTCAGCAGAAGGAAGGCGCGCAGATTGGTCAGCGGGTCCTCGATGCGGCGGTTGACGGCGATGTTGGGGATCGGCGCGGACAGTTCGGACGGTTCGCCTTCGGCATCCTTGGCGATGCTCCAGCGCGCCATTGGCTTGGCCAGCGCGAAGAACTGCTCGTCCGACAGGAACAGCTCGTCGGGGGCCAGGATGGGGCGGTCACGGTCGCTCTTCAAGAAGCGGAAGCGCGAATCGGTGTCGAGCCAGAAGCGCTTGATGGCCGCGTCGATATCGCCCACCAGGGCCAGGCTCGGGTCGCTCGGCAGATAGTCGAACAGGGTCGCGGTCTGCTCGAAGAACAGCGGCAGGTAGTACTCGATACCGGCCGAGGCGATGCCGCTGCTGATGTCCTTGTAGACCACGGAGCGCGACGGGTCGCCCTCGAAGCGCTCGCGCCAGCGGCTGCGGAAGGTGGTGCGGGCCGCCTCGTCCATCGGGAATTCGCGGCCCGGCAGCAAGCGTACTTCGCGTACCGGGTACAAGGACCGCTGGGTGTCGGCGTCGAAGGTGCGGATGGTTTCGATCTCGTCGCCGAACAGGTCGAGCCGGTACGGCAGGGCCGAGCCCATGGGGAACAGGTCGATCAGGCCGCCGCGCACCGAGTACTCGCCGGGCGACATCACCTGCGAGTTGTGGGTATAGCCGGCCAGGGTCAGCTGCGCCTTGAGGCGCGCTTCGTCGAGCTTTTCGCCCTGCTTGAAGAAAAAGGTGTACCCGGCCAGGAATGACGGCGGGGCCAGGCGCACCAGAGCGGTCGTGGCCGGCACGATCAGCACGTCGCACTGGCCGCTCTGGATTTCGTGCAGGGTGGCCAGGCGCTCCGAGACCAGGTCCTGGTGCGGTGAAAAAGCGTCGTACGGCAGGGTTTCCCAATCCGGCAACAGGTGGCAGGCGAGTTTGCCGTCGCTGAACCACGGGATCTCGTCGCGCAGACGCTGGGCGTCGCTGGCGTTGGCCGTGATGACCGTCAGCATGCGCTTGGCGGATTTGAGTTCGAGCGCAGCCACCGCCAGCGCGTAGGCGTCGGAAGAGCCGTACAAGGCCGGAAGCGCGAATCGTTGACCTGGCTTGGGAAGGTTTTTCTTTAAATCGAAGGGCATCGAAGGGGTGCAGCTGTGGTCGGATTTAAGCTTGGATTATAGCGTAGCGGGGGCAAGAACGTCGTCCCCGCGCAGGCGGGGACGACGGCGGTGGGCGGGCTGGCTAAACCGGCTGATGCCGCCGGTTCGCAATCCCAAACGGCACATGGACCATCGGTATCGTCCCGCCCGGGGTCGATTGCAAGTGGGTGAGCTGATCGTCAAAGAAGATGTGCGGCCTGAATACCGACAGCACCCTTGCCTTGTCCATCCCGCCCAGGAAGAAGGTCTCGTTGGCCGACACACCCCAGCTCTTGAGCGTCGTCACCACCCGCTCGTGCGAGGGCGCATTGCGCGCCGTGATGATGGCGATCCTGAGGATCTTCTTGTAGGCGGGATCACGGCGCGCAGCCCGCTCCTCCAAGCGCTGCATGACCGCCAGCTTCTGGAACATGTCCGCCAGCGGGCCTGGCTGGTGTGGAATGGCGACCCGCTCGGTCTCATGCGCATGAAACTCGTCGACGCTGTTGTTGCGCTTGAAGACAGTCTCCGATTCATCGTCCGCAAGCACCCCATCGAAGTCGAAGGCGACACGCAGCTCGGCGTCGCCCTCATCGTCGGCGATTTTGGACGGCAGCACCAGGCCGGCCGGGTAGTTGGCCGCGATCGCGCTCTGGACGTCCTCTTCGTTCGCGCTCAAAAACAGCGCCGCGTTAAACGCCGGCAGGTAGGTATAAGGCGACTTCCCGGTCATGAAGGCCGCTCGCGAGATGTCCAGGCCATAGTGGGCGATCGAGCGCATCACGCGCAGCCCGGTCTCGGGCGAATTACGCGAGAACAGCACCACTTCAACCGGCGACTGCTTGGGGAAGTACTTGTTAATATTGAGGAAGCGGCGAATGAAGGGAAAGGCCACGCCCTTCTCGAGTATCACGTCCAGATTCTGCTCCTGGTAGTTGCGGTACTCGTCAGGGCCGCTGTCCAGGTACACCTGGTGCGAGGCGGTCAGGTCGAACAGTGCGCTCGACGCGATCCCGATCACCAGCTTGTGCTCAATCTGAAACGCCATCAGTCTTCCTCGATCTTGAGTTTGTAGAAGCACATGCGCGCCGCCTCGTCACCCAGGCTGGCGGTAACAAAAGCGTCGTCCGCGTCCAGCGGGCCGCCGTCGACCAGCATGCGCAGTTTGCTGATCCGGTCGCTCTGCGCCAGCGTTACAGCCACCGGAGTGCGGGCCTGCCCGCCGGAGTCGGCGATTGCGGCCGTCACTGTAGCAGGGAAGTCCCAGATGGCGGCGATCTTGGACGACAGTTCGCGGGTTCTAGCGTACAGGGCCGCGCAGAACTGGTCGGACTGGGGCAGGGCGGCATCGGAGTGCATCTGGTCGATCAGGCGCAGGGCGACCATCATGCCGACGTTTTCCATCAGCCCGGCCAGGTAGGCCTCGAAGGGGTTGGCGCCGATTTTCGGGGCCAGCACGCTGGCCGCCAGCGCGCACAGTTCGGACTGGCGCCAGATCTGCGGCGCCAGCTGGCGCGCGAACTGCCCGCTCTGCATGGTGATGATGGGCCGGAACGACACGCGCGCGAGCAGCATGCGCATGCCGTTCTGCCCAAGCAGCATGACCGCGCCCTCGATGGTCTTGACCGGTGCCGCCGGCCGGTAATACGGGCTGTTGGCTTCGCGGATCACTTCGGCCACCAGCACCACGTCCTGCGCCAGTTGCCGTGCCAGGTCGGCACCGGTGACGCTGTCGTCGCGCAGGCTGCGCAACAGCTGGGGAATCACGGCAGGCACGCGCGGCACCAGGTTGGCACCGGCGTCCGGGGAGGCGGCCAGGCGCGCCAGTTCGTCCAGGATCAAGGTCTCGATGCGCGGCTGCGGCGCCGCGTCCGGCGTGCCGGCGAGCCAGCGGAAGAAGGCCGCGTCGATGTCGGCGCCGCTGGGCGGCTTGTCAGAGGCTGCAAGCGTAGCCTGGGTGGGTGCCGCGGGAACCGCTGCCGGCTCGGCCTCCACTTGCGCCGTAGCGCCGCCGAACAGCCGTGATAACCAGTTTCTCATGTTTGCCTCGCGACGTTATTGTTCGGCCGGCTGCACAGTCTCCGGTTCCGCAGGCTGTACCGGCTCGGCTGGCGCAGCCGGCACTTCCTCGATATCGATACCCTTGAACTCGGTGGTACCGGCGTATTCACCATAAATCCAGTCGTCGCCGTCGCGCATCACGCCTTCGGGCACTTCGCGCTCCACGATCGGATGGCGCTTGAGCGCGGCCTTCATGTAGTCGTTCCAGATCGGCAGCGAGAGGGTGGCGCCGAATTCGCGTCCGCCCAGCGACTTCGGCTCATCGTAGCCCATCCAGGCCACCGCGACCACGCCGCCGCCATAGCCGGCGAACCAGCCATCCACGGCGTCGCTGGTGGTGCCGGTCTTGCCGGCGATGTCGTCGCGCCCGAGCACCTTGGTGGCTGCGGCGCCGGTGCCGTAGACGACCACGTCGTGCAGCATGCTGTCGACGATGAAGGCATTGCGCTGGTCGATCACGCGCGAACTCTCATCCTGCGCTGGCGGCTTGGCTTCAAACAGTACCTTGCCCTCGCCGTCAAGGATCTTGTCGATCAAATAGGGCTTGACCTGGTAGCCGCCGTTGGCGAACACCGCGTACGCGCCGGCCAGCTGCAGCGGGGTGACCGCGCCGGTGCCGAGCGTGAGCGTCAGGTTCTTGGGATGGCGCGCCAGCTCGAAGCCGAACTTGCCGATGAACTCGTGGCCATAGTCCACGCCGATGGCGCGCAGGATGCGCACCGAGGGCACGTTCTTGGACTTGGCCAGGGCCACGCGCATCGTCACCTCGCCATCGAAGACGCCGTCGTCGTTCTGCGGCGACCAGGTCTCGCCGGCGTTCTCGCCCGGCATGTCGAGCGGGACGTCGGCGATGCGGGTCGCCGGGAAGTAACCCTTTTCCAGCGCAGCCGAGTAGATGAAAGGCTTCATCGCCGACCCGGGCTGGCGTAGCGCCTGGGTGACGTGGTTGTACTTTTGCAGGTTGTAGTCGAAGCCGCCCACCAGCGCATGGTAGCCGCCGGTCTTGACGTCGAGCGCGACGAAGGCGGCCGCCACCAGCGGGACCTGGACGATCGCCCACTCTTCCTTGGGGCCGGCGTCGACTTTATTTGTGGCGGTGTTCACGATCCGTACGATGGCGCCGCGCCGCACGCGCAAGGCGTCGCGGGCGTTGGCGGCCAGCCCGGCAGCGGCCAGCTTGAGCCCGGCCGGCCCGATGTCGATGCGGTCGCCGTCCAGCGTTTCGACCTGAACCCGCTTGGGTGAGGCGTCGAGCACCATCACCGGCACCAGGCCGTCGCTCACCGGGCGCCGGCGCAATTCCTGGGCGATCAGTTCGGAGCGCTCGGCCTCGTCGTCCGGCAGCGTGAGGAATTTTTCCGGGCCCCGGTAGCCGTGCCGCTGATCGTAGACCAGCACATTGCGGCGCACCGATTCGTACGCCGCATCCTGCTCGGCCTTGAGGATGGTGGTGATGACGCTGATGCCGGCGGTGTAGGCCTCATCCTTGTACTGTTCCACCACGGCCTGGCGCGCCAGCTCGGCCGCGTACTCGGCATGGGTGCCGAAGTCCTGGCGCTTTTCGCTGATGCGGATCGGCTCATCCACCGCTTGGGTGTACTGCGCCTCGGTGATAAAGCCGACGTCGCGCATGCGCCGCAGCACCGCAAGTTGCCGCTGCTTGGCGCGTTTGGGGTTGATCGCCGGGTTGTGGCGCACCGGGTCTTGCGGCACGCCGGCCAGCATGGCCATCTCGGCGATGGACAGCTCGCCCAGGGGTTTGCCGAAGTAGGCGCGCGCGGCGCTCCCGAAGCCGTAGGACCGGCGTCCCAGGAAGATCTGGTTGATGTACAGTTCGAGGATCTGGTCTTTGGTGAGCGCCGCCTCGATCTTGTAGGACAGGGCGATCTCATTGGCTTTTCGGGCCAGCTTCTTGTCGCGCGTGAGGAAGAAGTTGCGCGCCACCTGCATGGTGATGGTGGAGGCGCCCTGGCGATAGCCGCCGCCCAGGTTGGCGCGCACGGCAGCCAGGCCACGAATCCAGTCGATCCCGCCATGCTCGTAGAAGCGCGTGTCTTCGATGGCAAGGATGGCTTTCTTCATCAGGTCGGGCACCTCGGCGATCTTGACGAAGTCGCGGTGTTCCTCGCCGAATTCACCGATCAGCACCTTGTCGGCGGTGTAAATACGCAGCGGGATCTTGGGGCGGTAATCGGTGACCGCGTCGATCGGCGGCACATTGGGGTAGATCGCGCTGAAGAAGTAGCCGAGCAGGCCCAGCCCGGACAGCAGCGCCACCAGGAACAGGATGATCATGCCGCGGACCAGCACTTTTCGTGAGCTTGTCAAATCCGTACTTTCTGCAATGGAGCCGTTCCGATGGCGACGGCCTTCTCGCGGACGATTATAATCCATCGATTTCAAGCGTCAGCCCAACAGGCAAGGCGCCTGGACACGCTACTGAACCCACGAGGAAACCACGATGCCATACGACCCCAACCAGGCCGCCTTCAAACCCTATATTCCGGCCACGGCACACTTGCCCGAATTTACCATCAGGGCCTTGGTAATGGGGGTGGTGCTGGGGATGATATTCGGTGCTTCCTCGCTCTACCTGGTGCTCAAGGTCGGCCTGACGGTCAGCGCGTCGATCCCCGTGGCGGTCATCGCCATTACGCTGTTCGGCCTGGCCAAGAAGGCCGGCGCGCGCGAATCAACCATCCTGGAGAACAGCATCACCCAGACCGCCGGATCGGCGGGCGAGTCGATCGCCTTCGGCCTGGGCGTGACCATGCCGGCGATTATGATCCTCGGCTTCGACCTGGAAATCTCGCGCGTCATGCTGGTCGGCGTGCTGGGAGGCCTCCTGGGTATCCTGATGATGATCCCGATGCGCCGCACCCTGATCGTCGAGCAGCGGCGCGAACTCAAGTTCCCGGAAGGCACGGCTTGCGCGGAGGTGCTCAAGACCGCCGCCACCGAGACCTCGCGCGCGGCCGCCGGGGAGGTGCGTGAAGAAGGCTCGGACGCGGCGCGCGCCGCCAGCCGCCGCGCCAAGATCATTTTCGGTGGCTTTGGCCTTGGCCTGTTGTACAAGGTAGGCAGCATCTCGCTCAAGGGCTGGAAGGATACGGTCAATTTCGAGTTCGGCGCGCCGCTCAAAGCCGGGTCCATCGGCGCGGAAGTCTCGCCCGAGCTGCTGGGTGTCGGTTACATCATCGGCCCGCGCCTTGCGGCCACCATGGCCGCCGGTGGCGTGCTGTCCTACCTGTTGCTGATCCCGATGATCAAGTTCTTCGGCGATGCCCTGACGGTTCCGCTGGCGCCCGGCACCACCTTGATCCGCGATATGGGGCCGGACGATATCCGCGGTGCCTACATTCTCTACATCGGCGCCGGCGCGGTCGCCGCCGGCGGCCTGGTCAGCCTGGTGCGCTCGCTGCCGACCATCTGGGGCGGTATGAAGGGTGGCCTCAAAGGCATCGGCGCCAAGGCAGCGCAGGGTACTGACCTGCTGCGCACCGACCAGGACATTCCGCTCAAGTGGGTGGTGATCGGCTGCCTCGCGATCATCGCCGTCATTACCGTGGCCACGCCGCTGCACATGAATCTGCTGGGCGCGCTGCTGATCCTGGTGTTCGGCTTCCTGTTTTCGACCGTGTCGTCGCGCCTGACCGGCGAAGTGGGTTCCTCGTCCAACCCGATTTCGGGCATGGCGGTGGCCACCTTGCTGTTCACCTGCCTGATCTTTTTGGTCATGGGCTGGACGGGAGGCCAGTACTACGTGACCGCGCTGTCGGTCGGCGCCATCGTCTGCATCGCCGCCAGTAATGCCGGCACCACCTCGCAAGACCTCAAGACCGGCTTCATCGTCGGCGCCACGCCGCGCCTGCAGCAGTACGCGATTCTGTGCGGCGCGCTGGCGTCGGCGTTGATCCTCGGCCCGATCCTCTTGACGCTGAACGAAGCCGGCACCGTCTATGTGCCGGCGGCGCAAGTGGCACCCGGCCTCAAGGTCAATCCCGCCACCCTGACGGCGACCGCGCAGCTGCAAGGCCCCCAGGCCAGAAGCGACACCCGCACCTATAAGGTATGGCAGAAGACCGATACCGTCGGCGGGCCGGCCGGCAAATACCTGGTGGCCGACGACGGCACCCCGGCTTATCTGGTTGACCCGGGCATCAACGGCGTGCACAAGAAGCGGCCCGGCGAAGAGACCGAGGTCAAGAAGTTCGATGCGCCCAAGGCCGTGCTGATGTCTTACATTATCAAGGGCATTCTGGACCAGCAGCTGCCGTGGACACTGGTGCTGTTCGGCGTGATGATCGCGCTGGTGCTGGAAATGTCGGGAGTGAAGTCGCTGACGTTTTCGGTCGGCGTCTATCTGCCCCTGGTGGCGACCGCGCCGATCGCCATCGGCGGCTTCATCCGCTGGCTGGTGGACCGCCGCAACAACGCGCTGCCGCAGAATGCCAAGCTCAATGAAGAAGAGCGCCAGGCCGCCGGCGACCGCAGTTCCGGCACCTTGCTGGCCTCCGGCTACATCGCGGGCGGCGCGCTGGCCGGCATCGTCATTGCGATCACGGCCGGCGTGCTGACCGACTTCGACGCCACCATGACCAGGATGTCGATGGCTTTCAATCCATTTTTTAACGGAGCAAACGCCAACTACCTGTCGATGCTGCCATACGCGGCGCTGATGATCCTGCTGTATGGAGTCGGCCGCGAGAAAGCAGGACGTCCTTAAACAAACGCCAGATCGTGGCGCAGGATCATCTGGTCGAGCCACTCGTCGCTGTGCCCGAAGCGGTACCCCAGCCCGGTCGCGCGGCTGGTATCCATCCAGAACGGCGCCGGATAGTCGAACGGGCTCAGTTGGCCCGGTTCGGCCGGCGGCGCGACCGGCATCGCCTTGACCGGCTCCTCCACCAGCATGCCGATGCGCTGCACGATGTCGAAAGCCGACAGGGCGCCGTCGCAGGCGGCGTTGACCGGCCCGGTGAACTGCTGCGCGCCCGTCCACACGAGAAAGTCGCAGGCGCGCTGGGCGCTCGTGAAAGAGCTGGCCGCAGCCGCATTCGAGTAGCGCAGCGCTTCGTGCTGGCGCACCATGTCGACGTAATGCGCGAGACGCTGGGTGAAGTCTTCCGGCCCGCCCAGCACATGCCCCAGCCGCACCGTCACCAGCGGCAGCGAGCCGTCGCGGTACAGATAGGCCTCGGCCTGCAGCTTGCCGGCGACGTAGCTGCCGGCGGCGCGCCTGTCGTCATGCCATGGGAAGGCGGTATCGATAGGCTGCGCCAGCACCGGCAGTTCGTCTTCGGCGAACGGCGCGGTCTGGCCCAGCAGGCCGCGATAGACGTCGATGGTCGAGGTCATCACGTAGCGCTTGACCTTGCCCTTGAAGACGCGCACCGCGATGGCGGCGTCCAGGGGGCTGTAGCACATCTGGTCGTAGATGATGTCCCAGGTCTCGCCGTCGGCAAAAGCGGCCAGCATGGCGCGCTCGTTGCGGCGGTCCACCTTGATGCGGCGGATGCGCTGGCCGAACGGGTCGGCGGCATTGCCGCGGGTGGCGATCGTGACCGCATGGCCGGCTCCAAGAAGGCGCTGCACCAGCAGCTTACCGACGTAGCGGGTCCCACCAATAACCAATATATTCTTGCGCATGGCTTTTCCTTGATGATTGGATTATATTTTCTGCTTATGGTCGAGAATCATCAAACGAGAAAAATTGACGCCATGACTAAGAAAAACTTTCGCATGAGATACGTATGAAGCCGCTTCGCAGCCTGTCCGGATTGATCGATTTCGACTGCGCCGCGCGCTGGGGCAGCTTTAAGCTTGCGGCCGCCGAGCTGCACAAGACCCCCGCGGCGATCAGCCAGCAAGTCAAGCACCTTGAAGAAACTATCGGCTTTGTGCTGTTCATCCGCCACCCGCGCCACATCACGCTGACCGCCAAGGGGCAGGACCTGGCGATTTCGGTGGGGCGCATGCTGGCCGAACTGCGCGCGAAGGTCGGCGCGCTGCAGGGCGGCGACGAGGAAGCGATCCTGCGCATCTCGACCACCCATTCGTTCGCGATCAAATGGCTGGTGCCGCGCATGCACCGCTTTACCAAGCTGTATCCCGAACTCGATATCCGGATCGATTCGAACGACGCGCCGGTGGATCTCGAGGACGACAGCACCGACGTGGCGGTGCGCTACGGACCGGTGGCCGAGGGCGATCCGGCGCTGCTGTTTCGTGAACGGCTGATCGCGGTCTACAGTCCGGACTTGCTGGCGCCTGGACAGAGTGAGCTGACCCTGGCCGATTTGCCAAGGTTCCCCCTGCTGTATGAGAACTCGCCGGAGTCATGGCTTCAGCTGCTCAATGAGAACCGTGCGCTCAAGGGCGGCTATAACTTCTCGCGCGGGTACAGCCACTGGGGTGTGCTGGCGCAGGCGGCCGTGGCCGGGCAGGGGATCGCACTGGTGGCATATGGGATCGCGGCCCAGGACATCCTGAAAGGCTCGCTGCGCAAGATCGATTGCCGCAGCCCGCCTTTTGGCAGCGGCTACCGTTTCATGGTCAATCGGAGCAAGGAGAATATGCCGAAGGTCCAGCGATTCAGGAAGTGGCTGGTGGCGGAGATGGAGGAGATGGAGCGGAACTTGAAATAGCCGTCGTCCAGCTTCGTGTGGACGACGGCCAGCTTGGCTTTACTTTACACCATGCATCAGCTTCTGAATCTGAGGCGCCAGCAGGAACAGGATCACGCCGCCGATCGTCAGCGACCAGAAGCCGAAGTTGTAACCGTTTAGCGCCGACGCGACCGACATGCCGCTCTCGCCGCTGACATGGCTGGCGAAGATGCCCGACAGGTTATTGCCGATACCGGTCGAGAGGAACCAGCCGCCCATGCCCAGGCCAACCAAACGGGTAGGCGCCAGCTTGGTGACCATCGACAGGCCGATCGGCGACAGGCACAGCTCGCCGATCGACTGGATCCAGTACACCGCGAACAAGGTCCAGAACGGGATCTTGCCGATCGGGTCGACCAGGAAGGACAGCGCATACACCAGCAAGCCGAAAGCAGCCGCATTGAACAGGATGCCGAGGCCGAATTTGCGCGGAATCGATGGGTCCACATTGCGGCGGCCCAGCACCACCCAGATCCAGGCGATGATAGGCGCGCACACGATGATGGCGACCGAATTGACCGACTGGAACCAGGCGACCGGGAATTCACCCATGCCGAGCGCGCCGACGCGGTCGACGATGTTATCGGCCAGGAAGGTGAACGAGCTGCCGGCCTGCTCGAAGAACATCCAGAACAGGATATTGAAAGCGAAGATGATCATCATGGCGATGGTCTTGTCGCGGGCGACCTTGCCGTCGCGGATACCCTCCATCATCAGCATCCCCGCGAGGATGATGAACAGGATAGTCAGCACAATCTGCAGCTTATTGGCGCCAGCCTTGAGCAGCAGGTACATCACGGGAATGACCAGGAAGGCGCCGATGACGACCATCACCACGCGCTTGATGCTGGTGGCGTCGGCAGCTGGTGCGCCGATGCCCTTGAGCGAGGCGCGGCCGATGGCGAACCATACGAGGCTGATCAGCATGCCGATGCCGGAGGCGAAGAACACGACTTTATAAGCTGGCGTGTCGCCCACGTTGAACACCTTCTGGGCCAGCACCTGGGTGAGGATCGGTGCCAGGAAGGCGCCGGCATTGATACCCATGTAGAAAATGGTGAAACCACTGTCGCGGCGTGGATCGGCGGCCGAATACAGTTTGCCGACCATGGTCGAAATGTTCGGTTTGAACAGGCCGTTACCGACGATGATCGTGGCAAGACCGAGCTTGAACACGTCTTCATTGGGGATGGTGATGGCGAACAGGCCGGCGGCCATGAACGCCGCGCCGACCAGGATCGAACGCTGGTAGCCGATGATACGGTCTGCCACATAGCCGCCGAACACCGCGCCGGCATACACCAGGGCGAGGTAGGAACCGTATATGAGGTTGGCGGGCTGCTGGCCGGACGAATCGCCGCCATGGAACTGTGTGACGATGTAAAGGACTAAGGCCCATCGAATGCCGTAGAACGCGAAGCGTTCCCAGAATTCGGTCATAAACAGCATCCACAAGGGACCGGGGTGGCCCATGATCTGTTTGAACTCGGGGATCTTTACTTCCGGGGTAGGGGTAGTAGCGGCACCGCTCATGCGGTTTCTCCTGATGTGGTTATGGTTGGATAAATCATAGCTGGCGAACCCCCACTTGTGGTCGAGGTAATCACTAGGGCTGCATTCTAAAGGAAATCCTCGGCAGCTCAGCGTTTTTTCGCCTTTTGTGCTAGATATCTCAACACCCTGCGTGCATGCGTTCCATACTGCATTCTCCAGCCCCAAGACGCGCGAGTTGTCGTATATTGGAGTCGCAGGCTGAATGTTTTATCGAATCTGAATAAGGAATCCGTACCATGGAACACGACGTCGTCGATACCCTGATTTCGCCGGAAGGCCAATTGGAAGTGCTGTCAAAAGCAGAAGTCAACAAATTGCTCGACACCAGTCAAGGCGGCCTGTACCAGATCTTTCGCAACTGCGCGCTCGCGGTGCTCAATTGCGGCAGCTCGATTGACGATGGCAAGGAACTGCTGGAACGTTATAAATCGTTTGATATCAGCATCGTGCAGCGCGAACGCGGCATCAAACTGGAAATCAAAGGCGCGCCGGCGATCGCTTTCGTCGACGGCAAAATGATCAAGGGTATTCACGAACATCTGTTCGCGGTACTGCGCGATATTGTTTTCGTCAGCAATGAGGTGACCGACAATCCAAAATTCGACATGTCGCGCACCGAAGGCATTACCGATTCGGTGTTCCATATCCTGCGCAACGCGAATGTACTAAAACCGCAGCGCAATCCCAACCTGGTGGTGTGCTGGGGCGGCCATTCGATCAACCGCGTCGAATATAACTATTCGAAGGAAGTCGGCTACGCCATCGGCCTGCGCGAAATGGACATCTGCACCGGCTGCGGCCCGGGTGCGATGAAAGGCCCGATGAAAGGCGCCACCATCGGCCACGCCAAGCAGCGTTTGAAAGGCGGGCGCTATCTGGGCATCTCGGAGCCGGGCATCATCGCGGCCGAATCGCCCAACCCGATCGTCAATGACCTGGTGATCATGCCCGATATCGAAAAGCGGCTCGAAGCGTTTGTCCGCACCGGCCATGGCATCATCGTATTCCCGGGCGGCGCCGGCACCGCGGAAGAGATCCTGTATATCCTGGGTATCCTCCTGCATCCGGATAACGCCGAGATGCCGTATCCGCTGATCTTCACCGGGCCCGAAGCTTCCCGCGAATACTTCGTGCACATTAATGAGTTCATCGGCCAGACCCTGGGTGCGGAAGCGCAGAAGCGTTATAAGATCATCATCGATGACCCTGAAATGGTGGCCAAGGAAATGCAGAACGGGATCAAGCAGGTCCGTGAATTCCGCAAGTCGCGCAGCGATGCGTATTACTTCAACTGGCTGCTGCGAATCGACGAGGAATTCCAGCGTCCGTTCAAGCCGACCCATGAAAACATGCGTAACCTGAAGCTGCATAAGAACCAGCCGACCCATTTGCTGGCGGCGAACCTGCGCCGGGCGTTTTCCGGCGTGGTTGCGGGTAACGTCAAGGATGAGGGCATCCGGGCGATCGAGAAGTATGGCCACTTCGAAATCCAGGGCGACAGCGAGATCATGGGACCGATGGACGCGCTGCTGGCTTCCTTCGTTGCCCAAAGCAGGATGAAGCTGCCGGGCAAGACCTACATTCCGTGCTACCGCGTCATCCAGTAAGGCGCCAGGTTCCCGCCAGTAATACCCCCTTGTCCTCCCGCCAACCGGGTCCGGCGCAGCTTCGTGCCGGACCCCGTCGTTTGCCCCCTCCATTTTTGCGCTATGCATAATGTTTCGCGGCCGTTTGTGTTAACACGCGGACACTTGGTGTCGTGGGAAAACTAAAATTTCGGAAATATAAGTTGCGTCAAGTCAATGTTCGCGCTATCTTGGTGCATGGCAACTTCGAGTTCTTGCCTTCAAATAAACTAGCCAAGACAATCACCACGCCAATGGAAATTTCGTCCCGGTCCTTGAAGTTGATGCAATTCAGCCTCGCAGCCTTGTTCGCTGCGACGGTCGGTTTGCTCGCCTGGAACCATTATGGGATGGAGCGGGTATTCGAGCTGTCGGCAGCGGGCGGATCGCGCCTGCAAACCGGCGACGACCGGGTACAAGGCGGCGCGAGTGCTGCGACGCTGGACCAGAACGGCAAGCACCTGAAGATGACCTGCAGCATCGTTAAGAAAGTCGAGTGGCCGTTTTGCCAGTATATTTTCTTCCTCGGCGATGGCACCAAGGGCATGGACTTGTCGCAGTTCGACCACGTCAGCTTCGATATCGCTTATCAGGGGCCTGGTTCGCGCTCGCTGCGCAACATGCTGATGAATTTCGAAAATGGCCTGTCGCGCGTGGACGACTGGAACTCCTTGAAAGTCAATGAACTCGAGTTCAAAGTGCCGCAGAGCGGCGTGGTGAAAGTGCCGTTGAATGTGTACCGCACGGCCGGCTGGTGGAATTATCAGCGTAACATCCCCCTCGACAGAACCGCGGTGTCGATCGACAACGTGATGCGCGTCGAATTGACGACCGGTTCCGGCGTGCCTGACGGCGTCCACACCATCGAGGTGCGTGCGATCCGCTTCCATGGCAAGTTGATCAGCCAGAACAAGCTGCTGATGTGGCTGGTGGCGGCGTGGATTCTGTACGCGGTGTCGATTCCTGCAGTCATGGCCCTCCAGCTGCGCGCACAACTGCGCAACAGCCGCGAGCGCCTGGCGCTGCTCGGCGAGATTAATAAGGCACTCGAACTGGAAACCAAGGAACTGGTCGGCCAGGCGCACATCGATCCGCTGACCGGCGCACTCAATCGCCAGGGTTTGCGTGCCGCCATGATGAGCACATCGAGCTTGCTGGCCGACCCGATGTCGGTGATCTTTGTCGACCTGGATCACTTCAAGCGGGTCAACGACCAGCATGGCCACGAAGTGGGCGATGCAGTGCTGCGCGACTTCGCCGTGACGGTGAGCCGGGAAATACGCGCTAATGACAAGCTGGTGCGCTGGGGTGGGGAAGAATTCCTGATCATCTGCCCCAGCACCTCGGCCGACCAGGCCTACCAGCTTGCCAGCAAGCTGCGCGCCGCAATGCCGGTGCACAAGTGGCCGGTGGGCTTGCGCGTGACCGCTTCGTTCGGCATCGCCGCGCTGGGCCGGGGGGAGGACGTGGGCGCGGTCATCAAGCGCGCCGACGAGGCGTTGTATCGCGCCAAGGAAAACGGCCGTGACCGGGTCGAAGTGGCCCTGGAAGGCGTGTCGCTTGCGGCATAAACGCAACACGATGACATCACTTTAATCGGGCTTCGCCTGGCCGCCCCGGCAATCGGGTCACGCGCTATCCTTCCTCGCTCGATCCCCGTGCGGCAGTCAGCAGTGCGTGTGCACAAGCGAGCAAGACCTTGGTCGCCTCGTCGTGTGCGAGCAGCTCCGCGCTCACGAAAGCCCCATTGACCAGCACTGCCAGCTGGGCCGCGAGCGCGTCCGGGCGTGCCACCTCCAGCCGATGGGCAAGCGCGGACAGGCGCACGCGCAGCGCGTGCATATGGGCGCGGGCCACCTCACGTGCCGGATGGTCCTTGTCCGCAAACTCCGCGGCGACATTGATCTGCGGGCAGCCGCGGTAGTTCGAGCGCGACAGCCGCTCGCCGATCCAGCGCATGTGGGCATCCAGTTCAGCGGCAGGATCGTTGGCGTGCCGCCTGCCTACCTCATCCCACGTCGCCCAGAAATCCACATCCTCCCGTTCAAGGAATGCAACGATGAGATCGTCTTTCGTCGGGAAATAGCGATACAGGCTGGTCTTGGCGATGCCGGCCTGTTCGATGACGAGATCGATCCCCACGGCGCGCACGCCACGTTGGTAGAACAGTCCCGACGCAGTGGCGAGTATGCGCTCGCGCAGGTCTTGGGGCTTAGCGCCAGGAACGTGAGGAGAAAGTGGAGAGCGGGTGGCCATGATCCAAACAAGTGAGATTTTGTACTTGACAATAATACAGACAGTTCTGTATCGTTGGAAGTACAGACAGGTCTGTATCATTCTAATCGAGGAGGAGCCATGGTTCACAACACACCCCACATTGCGGTCTATGGCGCGACCGGACATACTGGGAAGTTCGTCGTCAACGAGTTGCGCCGCCGCCGCTTGCCGGTGATCGCGGTTGCGCGCGACGCGTCTGGACTGAGCCAGGATGTGCCCGTGCGTGCGGCACGGATTGACGATCCGGCAGCGCTGGACCGCGCTTTCGCCGGCTGCGCCGTGGTCATCAACTGCGCCGGACCATTCCTCGACACGGCCATCCCGGTCGTGGAGGCCGCCTTGCGCAATGGCTGCTCCTATGTCGACGTGACCGCGGAACAAGCCGCCGCACAGTCGCTGTTTGACCACTACCACCAAAGCGCGCAGACGGCCGGGCTGACAGTGATTCCCGCCGCCGGCTTCTTCGGCGGCCTTGCCGACCTGCTGGCCAGTGCGCTGATCGGCAGCGGGCCGGTTGACGAGATCGTTACAGCAGTCGCACTCGACCACTGGTGGCCCACCGCGGGGACCCGCCGTACCGGCGAGCGCAACCAGGTACCGCGCCTGGTGGTCGAGAACGGCGTGCTTGTGCCGATGGCCTTGCCGGCCAGGGAGAGCGGGTGGACTTTCGATGCACCCTTCGGGCTCCAGCCGATGGTAGAGCTGAGCTTGAGCGAGATCGTCACGATTTCCCGCCACCTTCCGGTGCGCACGCTGCGCAGCCACTTCAATACCGCGCCGCTCACTGAACTGCGCGATGCCTCGACACCGTCGCCGGCCGCGATTGAGCCCGATGGGCGATCGTCACAGCGCTTTGCGATGGAGGTCCGTGCGGTCAATGCCAGTGGCAGCCATCGGGCGAACGCATCTGGACAGGATATCTATGCCGTGTCCGCACCCATCGTGGTGGAGGCGGCGGCACGCTTACTGGACCCGTCCTTCAATCGCCGCGGCGCGCTCGCCTTGGGCCAGGCATTCGATGCACGCGATTTCCTCAATGCCATCGCACCAAGCCACCTGGCCGTGAAACTGGGCGCGGCCTGATCCTTCCGTCTCATCTCACCTCAATCAAGGAGAACATCATGCAACATAAAGAACGCTCACAGTACTTCGCCTCCCTGCCGTGCCGGCGCAAGGACTGATTGAGGCACTGCAGGCCAAGGACGCCTTGGCGCGGGCAGCGCAGCAGGCACTCGCCACAAGCACGCATTACAGCTAAGCGCCCAGACTCACCCAGCGCGAATTACCCCGATGGCTGTCCAACACCGCATCGACAAAGCGCATCCCGGCCACGCCATCGGTCACGGTCGGCATGCTGCGCAGCGACTCGGGAATCGGCTGGCCGGCATCGACCGCATGGATCTGCGCCGCCGCCTCGCGGTACAGCTGCGCGAACGCTTCCAGGTAGCCTTCCGGGTGTCCGTTCGGCACGCGGGTAGCCGCCGCCGCCTCGGCACTGGTAGTGCGCCCGCGCATGATGCGCTGTGCGCAGCCGCCTTGTGGCGTCACCCACAGTTCGTTCGGGTTCTCCTGGTCGAAGGCGATGCTGGCCTTGGTGCCGAACACCCGCAGCTTCAGTGCGTTCTCGCAGCCGGTCGCCATCTGGCTCGACCACAGCATGCCGCGTGCGCCGTTGGGGTAGCGCAGCATGACCTGCAAGTGATCGTCGAGCTCGCGATTGGGCGTGAACGAGTGCAGCTCGGCCAGTAGTTCGCTGGGCTGGATGCCGCTGACGAAACCGGCCAGGTGAAACGCGTGGGTGCCGATATCGCCGGCGCAGCCCGTGGGGCCGGAGCGCTTCGGATCGTTGTGCCAGTTGGTGCGCTGGAACTCCTCGCTCTGCTTGTCCGCTTCGGCCATCCAGTCCTGGGCGTACTCCACCTGCACCAGGCGCACGTCGCCGATCTCGCCCTTGGCCACCATCTGGCGTGCATGGCGCACCATCGGGTAGCCCGCATACACATGGGTCAGCGCAAATACGCGGTTCTTTGCTTTCGCCAGCGCGGCCAGGGCATCGCCCTCGGCGCTCGAAATACCCAGCGGCTTGTCGCAGATGACGTGGATGCCGGCTTCCAAAAATGCCGTGGCAACCGGCGCGTGCAGGTAGTTCGGCGTAACGATGGCGACTGCGTCGATGCCATCGGGGCGCGCCGCTTCCAGGCGCGCCATCTCGCGGTAGTCGGTGTAGCTGCGTGCTGGATCAAGGCGGATCGCCGCGCCGCTCGCTGCCGCGCGCCCGGCATTGCTGGAGAGGGCGCCGGCGACCACTTCATAGCAGTCGTCCAGGCGCGCGGCGATGCGGTGTACCGCGCCGATGAAGGCGCCGTCGCCGCCGCCCACCATGCCAAGGCGCAGGCGTCGTGGTGTTGTCGTCGTCATGTGTTCAATCCCATTAAAGCGCGCACCTGCGCGCGGTCGGCGCCGCTGCCGGCAAAGTCGTCGAAGGCCCGCTCGGCTACCCGGATGATATGGCGGCGGATGAAGTCCGCGCCTTCGCGCGCACCGTCTTCCGGATGCTTGAGGCAGCACTCCCATTCCAGGACCGCCCAGCCGGTGTAGTCGTATTGCGCCAACTTGGAAAAGATCGCGCCGAAGTCGATCTGGCCGTCGCCGAGCGAGCGGAAGCGGCCCGCGCGGTCCTGCCAGCCCGAGTAGCCGCCGTACACGCCTTGCCGTCCGTTCGGGCGGAACTCGGCATCCTTCACGTGGAAGGCCTTGATGCGCTCATGGTAAATGTCGATGAAGGCCAGGTAGTCGAGCTGCTGGAGCACGAAGTGGCTGGGGTCGTACAGGATGTTGGCGCGGCGGTGGCCGCCCACGGCGTCGAGAAAGCGCTCGAAGGTGACCCCGTCGTGCAGGTCTTCGCCAGGATGCAGTTCGTAACAGATGTCCACGCCGGCTTCCTCGAACTCGTCAAGGATCGGCAGCCAGCGCCGGCCCAGTTCCGCAAAAGCTTCCTCGACCAGGCCGGCCGGGCGCTGCGGCCATGGATACAAATAGGGCCAGGCCAGCGCGCCGGAAAAGCTGGCGTGTGCATTGAGGCCAAGGCGGCGCGAAGCAGGCGCGGCGGCCTTGACCTGGCCAACCGCCCACTCGGCGCGCGCGGCCGGATTGCCGCGCACATGGGGCGCGGCGAAATTGTCGAACAGGCTGTCGTAGGCCGGGTGTACGGCCACCAGCTGGCCTTGCAGGTGGGTAGACAGCTCGGTAATCTGCAGGCCGTGTTCGGCCAGCAGGCCCGTGATCTCGTCGCAGTAGGTCTGGCTTTCGGCCGCCAGCTCCAGGTCGAACAGGCGCTTGTCGGTCGGCAGCTGGATGCCTTTGTAGCCAAGTCCTGCGGCCCAGCCGGCAAGGTTGGCCAGATTATCGAACGGGACGTCCGGGCCCATGAACTGGGCCAGGAAAATGGCCGGCCCCTTGATGGTTTTCATATAGGTCCTAGTGGTAAATACAATGCGTCAGTACGGCGAGCTCGGGAAGTAGAACTGCTTGGCGTTCTCGCGTGTGATCAGCACCGATGGCACGATGGTCTTGGCCGGCAGCGCTTCGCCTTTCAGGCGCGCGTTGGCGGTCAGCTTGATGGCGTCGTAGATGAACTTGGGCGAGTAGGAGACGTTCGCCTGGATCAGCTTGTCGCCGTCCATGATCTTCTTGACGGCCGGCTTGGCGCCGGCGCCGCCGAAGACTTCCTTGATGTCGGTACGCTTGGCCTGCTCGATGGCCTTGAGCACGCCGATGGCCATGTCGTCGTCGGAAGCCCACACGGCGTCGATCTGCTTGAATCGGGTCAGGTAGTCCTGCATCACCTTGAAGGCGTCGTCGCGGTTCCAGTTGCCGAACTTCGCGTCCAGCACCTTGATGTTCGGGTGCTTTTTGATTTCGGCGTTGAAGGCGTCCACGCGCTCATTGTCGATGGTGCTCGGCATGCCGCGCAGGACCACGATATTGCCTTTGCCGTTCAGCTTCTTGGCCAGGTACTCGGCCGGGATGCGGCCGAAAGCGGTGTTATCGCCCGCCACATAGGCGTGCTGTGCATTCGGCTTGGTCAGGCCGCGGTCGACCACGGTCACGAACACGCCCTTGTTTTTCAACTGGGTGACCGGCTGCGTCAGCGAGGCCGATTCCAGCGGAAGGATCACCAGCGCGTTGATCTTGTTCACAACCAGCATATCCTGCAGCTGGTTGGCCTGGTCGGGCGTGGTGGCGGCGGTCTTGACGATGATTTTCAGCGTCGGGTTGGCCGCTTCCAGTTCCTTCTTGGCCTGGTTGGCCCACCAGACGATGCCGCCGGTGAAGCCGTGGGTGGCGGTTGGAATGGCCACGCCGAGCGTGACTTTTTCGGCGGCGATGGCGGTCATCGTTCCGGCGGCCAGCAGGCAGGCGGCGGCGACTTGTGTCAGGGTGCGAAACTTGCGCATAAGGTTTCCTTTTGGTTTCTCTTGTTGTAGTGTGGCCGTAACGGCGGGGTTCTAACGGCGGCCGCGCTGCAGGTAGGCGACGGTGATGATCACCACCCCCTGGACTGCTGCGTTGAGGTGCTCGCTGATGATGCTGGTGAGGTTGAGGATATTGCCGATCACGGACAGCAGGATCGCGCCGATGACGGTGCCCATGATGCGTCCGGCCCCGCCCTTGAGCGAGGTGCCGCCCACGACCACGGCGGCGATGGCTTCGAGCTCCCACAGGATGCCGGTGGTCGGCGTGGCCGAGCCCAGGCGCGGCACATACAGGATGGTAGCGATGGCCACGCACACGCCCAGCAGCAGGTAAGTGAGCACCTTGACCTTGTCGACCCGGATGGCGGCGTAGCGCGCCACCTGTTCGTTCGAGCCGATCGCCTGCACGTGCTGGCCGAACGCGGTGCGGTTGAGGATCACCGCGCCGCCGATGGCCACCAGCAGGAATACCAGCACCGGAATCGGCACGCCGGCCACGCTCTCGTAGTACACCGGGCTGTAGGTGTCCGACAGCGTGCTGTCCAGGGTCAGGGCGCCGCCATCGGACAGCCAGGTCAGCACCGCGCGGAAAACGCCCAGCGTGCCGAGGGTGACGATGAAGGGTTCGATGCGGCCGTGCGTCATCAGGAGGCCATGCGCGGTGCCGAACAGCGCGCCCATCGCCAGCGCCAGACCGATCCCCAGCATCACGGTGGAGATGGCACCCGGCGGGGTCGCGCTCGCGGCCACGCTGTTCATCACCACGATCATGGCGCCGGCGATCAGGGCGGCCATCGAGCCGACCGACAGGTCGATGCCGCCCGAGACGATCACGAAGGTCATGCCGACCGCGATGATGCCGATGAAGGCGGTGCGGGTCAGCACGT
>CAMLFK010000058.1 GCA_946479255.1 uncultured Oxalobacteraceae bacterium | reverse complement strand
GTAGCTACCCATAGCTTAGGCCGTCTGGCCTACCTGTCTTTACTTATCTTTGCGCGGAGCCGATCTTCGGCGTCTTGTCCAGCCCAGCATCGCTGCAACATTCGAAAATACTAAGCTTGACTACCTTGCAAACGGCGCATACGCTGCCCTATTACCTAGAGGCATCACCACCGGTGCTTTGCCACCACCTTCGCTCTTCAACGTTCTGCCCTTCAGGAGTTAAGACATGCCACAGCGCGTCCCGTCGGATCAAGTCGACTTTTTCCTCAATGGCCATCCGGTAACGATACATCGCCCCGCACCCGATCTCCTCCTGATCGATTATTTGCGCTCGCCCGAGGTTGCGCTGGCCGGCCCGAAAAAGCCCTGTGGCCAGGGTGGCTGCGGCGGCTGCACGGTGATCCTGTCGCGCTGGAACGACGCTACCGGCAGCGCCGAACACAGCGCCGTCAATTCCTGCCTGCGCCCGGTGCTTGCCCTGAACGGTCTGGTGATCACCACCGTGGAAGGCACCGGCTCGGCGCGCCAGCCCAATCCCGAGTATTTGCCCACCTCCGTGACTGCGAGCCGCGGCGCGGCCGCGACCACACAGCAGCGCATCCCTGCCTTGGTCGAGGCACAGGCGGCGCGCACGGACAAAGTGCAGCAGGTGCGCGCCAGCGTCGCCGACGCGGTGGCCGCAGACGCGCCTCTTACCACGCGCCTGCGCGAGAGCATTCCGATCTACCCATCCCAGATGAGCCACGAAGGCATGAACCCGATCGCCTGGCGGCTGGCGATGAACAACGGCACCCAGTGCGGCTATTGCACGGTAGGCTTCGTGATGAATATGTCGGAATTCCTGACCAACAATCCGCAGGCGAGCAAACGCGAGATCGAAGGGGCCATGGATGGCAATCTTTGCCGCTGCACCGGTTACCGCGCCATCCTGACGGGCATGAAAACCTTCGCCTCCGACTGGACCCAGCAAGACGAAGACGAACGCATGAAATGCCTCCCCGATGCGGCCGCGCTGGCCCAGCGCCCCACCGGCCAGTTGCTCATCCCCTTCCCGCCCGCCGCGCGCCAGGCGCCGAGCGGCGTGGCGGTCGACCATGGCAAGCACGTGTGGCGCGCGCCCACCGCGCTGGCCGAGCTGCTCGACCTGATGGTGGAATACCAGGCCGAGCAGCCGCGCCTGGTTGCCGCCAACACCGCTTTCGGCATCTATCCGGAACAATACCTGGCCGCGACTGTCCTGCTCGACCTGCGCCATGTGGCCGAACTCAACACGGCCGTGCGGATCGATGCCGACGGACTGCACGTGCCGGCGTCGATCACCTACACCAGCCTGATTACCCTGCTGAGCGACGCGATGATCGCGCGCGGCGACACCGAACCGGGCCCGGACGGCACGCCGGTACCCGTCACCAGCACCCGCCTGGGCGCCATTTGCTACATGGCCAAGCGCACCGCCGGACGCATCGTGCGCAATGCCGCCACCCTTGGCGGCAATACCATGCTGGTGCTGCACCACATTCACAGCGGCAGCGGCGCGCCCTTTCCGTCCGACGCCGTGACCGCCATGGTCGCCGCCGAGGCCGAGGTCGACTATGCCGAAGCGCTGCCCGACGGCGGGCCCGGCGTACGCCGCGCGCCGCTGGCCGAACTGGTCGCACGCGCCGCCGCCGATCCCGGCTTTGCCCGCCGCGTGGTGCTGGTGGCCTACCACCTCCCCTTCGGCCCCGCGGCCGAAGTGCTGTATCCGCAAAAAGTCGCGCTGCGCGAAGTCAACGCCCACAGCATCGTCAACGCCACCGCGCGCCTGCTGCTGGACGCCGAACTGGTGGTGAGCGACGTGGCGCTGGTCTTCGGCGCAATCGCCCCCTACCCGTGGCGCGCCAGCGCCACCGAGCGCGCGCTGCTGGGCAAGCCGCTGGCGCTGGCCGACCTGGCGACGCTGGCGCCGATCCTGCAAGCGGAAGTGCGGGCCGAACTGGCGCGCTGGGCGGTGCGTACGGCCGAACAGCCCTCGGAGGGCTTCAGCGACGCTTACCGAGTCTCCCTGTGCCTGGCCTACCTCTACAAGTCGGTGGTCAACGCGCTGATGGAGAATGACGGGGCCGTGCCGCCGGAGGTGCGCTCGAGCGGCGCGATCACCTGGGACCGCTGGACGGTCAGCAATGGCGTCCAGTCGTACAAGATCCAGGACTGGAAGCGCCCCGTCTCCCAGCCATTCATCAAGTACCTGGCCATGGAGCAGGCCTCCGGCCAGATCCACTACACGCACGAGCTGAGCGTGCCGCCGCAGACGGTCAATGCGTCCTTCGTGCAAAGCACGCGGGCGCTGGCGTCCTGGCGCTTTTGCGTGCCGGGCGCCGCCGGGAGTGCCGGCGATATCGACGCGCTGCTGGCCCATCTGTCGCAACGCTATCCCGATTTCGTCGACCTGGTCACCGCCAGCTGCTTCAAGGACGGCGCCATCAACTTCCAGGGCATGGGCATGGACCAGCCGATCTTCGCCGTCGACACGGTGCAATACGTCGGCCAGTCGCTGGCGCTGGTGTGCGCCGGCAGCCAGGAAGCGGCGGCCGCCATCGCCGCCTACGTCAGCCGCGAATGCGTCAGCTACGCACCGGTGTCCCTGAAAACAGACGATCCACGCTGGTGGGGCGAACCGGTGCTCGATCTCGACCAGGCCATCGGCCTGAACAGCATCTATCCCGACTATCCGACCACGGCGAAATTCAACTCCCATATCTGGAAAGTCACGCGCCCCGGCAGCCAGTTCGACTGGGCCGATATGGGCCGCGATCCGCTCGACAAGCAGATCAGCCAGCGCACCGGCATGGTCGGCGGGGTTCCCTGCCAGATCGTCGGCGGCACCCAGAGCGCCGGCGGCCAGGCCCACTTTTACATGGAAAGCCAGGCCGCCATCGCCGAGCCGATCGACGCGCGCCGGATGATCCTGCGCCCCTCCACCCAGAGCCCGATGGAAATGCACACGACAGCCGTCCTGGCCCTCGGCGCACAGTTCAACCGCATTGC
Source organism: uncultured Oxalobacteraceae bacterium (assembly GCA_946479255.1). The sequence continues at coordinate 18,659 of CAMLFK010000058.1, read as the reverse complement.
GGTCGAGGTGCCGCCGGTTGGCGGCGGCTTCGGCGGCAAGACCGAGCAGGCCAAGTTCGTCGCCGGCGCGGCGGCCGCGGCCGCCGGCGCCATCAAGAAGCCGGTGCGCCTGACCCTGACCCGGGAACAGGACACGGCCATGATCGGCAAGCGCCACGCCTACTACGGCCAATACCAGGTCGCCATCGACCGTGGCGACCTCAGGCCGGCCGACAAGGGCCTGATCCACGGCTTCCTGAACCGGATGTGGGGCGACGGCGGCGCCTTCTACGACTGTTCCTTCATCGTCTCGAACTGCATCCAGGTGCGCGCCGACAATGCCTACAAGGTGGCCAATTTCGAGAACCAGATCGACGTGTGCCGCACCAACACGGCGCCGAGCACCGCATTTCGCGCGTTCGGCGACATCCAGAGCAAGATCATCACCGAAAACGCGATCGACGATGCGGCGTTCTCGATCGGCATGTCGGCCGAGGACGTGCGCTACAAGAATATGTACGTTCCCGGCGATGTGACCCCGTACGGCCAGGCGCTGACCTCCTGCTATATCCGCGAAGTGTGGGACTACCTGAAAGCGAAATCCTCCTACGCCGACAAGGTTGAACAGGTGGACGACTACAATCGCGCCAACCGCTGGCGCAAGCGCGGCCTGGCGATGGTGCCCGTCAAGTACGGCTCCGGCTACAACCTGGCCATGCTCGAGCAGGCCAGCGTGGTGCTGTCGATTTACCAGGGCGACGGCACGCTGGTGATCCAGCAGGGCGGCGTCGAAATGGGCCAGGGCCTGCTGACCCAGATGCGCCAGATCGCCGCTTATGTGCTCGATATTCCCATGGAAATGATCCAGGTCGAATCGGCCAACACCGGCGTCATTCCCAACCCGACCAGCACCGGCGGCTCGACCGGCACCGCCTACAACGGCGAAGCCGTCAAACGCGTCTGCCAGCTCATGCGCAGCCGCCTGATCGCCTTTGCCGACCAGATGCGCCTTGAAAACGGGCCGCAATGGTGCGCCGACAACGGCATCGATTATTGGAACCATGGCGCGCAGGGATGGAGCGCCGAAGTGACCATCCATGGCAAAACCCATATGATCTGGCAAAACCTGGTGGCGCTGGCCTATCAGAACCGCATCGGGCTGGTGGCAAGCTTTACCGCGCCGATCGCCGGCGCCGATACCCCGACCCCGGCCCTGAGCTACAAGCCGATCGCCGATCAGCCCACCATTCCCGGCGCTACCTGCGACCCCACGGGCCAGCCGGGCGAATTCGACAACTTCGTCGGTTTCACCTTCTCGGCCGCCTGCGCCATGGTCGAGGTGGACATTCTGACCGGCGAAGTGAAGATCCTGAGCGCCGACCTGGCCTACGATATGGGGTGGAGTCTCAATCCGGCCATCGATATCGGCCAGGTGGAAGGCGCCTTCGTCCAGGGCATCGGCTATCTGCTGTCGGAAAAACTGGTGTTCCAGCCCGACGGCGAGGCCATCGGTACGCTCAACACGCTCAATACCTGGACCTACAAGATTCCGGCCGTATCGAGCATTCCGCTGGCCATGCACACCCACCTGTTCCCACGCGACCTGGTCAAGGCGCCCTCGCTGCCGACCGAAGGTATTTTATCGTCCAAGGAAGTCGGCGAGCCGCCGCTGGTGCTGGCCAGCAGCGTCTTCTTCGCGGTCAAGGCTGCCATCCGCGCCTCGCGTCTCGAACGGGGCCTCGACGGCCTGTTCCGTCTCGACGCCCCCGCGACGGTACAGGAAGTTCAACGGGCCTGCGCAGTCGATCCCGCCCATTTCCTGGGCTAGCGGCCTGCCGGCCTTTTGGCTCGAAAGGAACGAGCCACACAGCGGAATACAGGCCGGTCGAGATGATTTAAAAATCGGACTCGCCTTCGATCTTCTCGGGATACCCTGACAAAGCACGCGCGGCCTGCATTCCACCCATGACCGCGCCTTCGATGCAGCCAAAGTCGATGCCGGTCTTGAGCCAGTCGCCCGCCAGGTACAGATTGGAAAACCCCGACTCATCGGCTTTGAGCCGATAACGCGCGCTGCCGGCGAGCGACTGCACGTAGCGCTCGGACGGGCTGACATTGGCGCGCCAGTACTGGCTGTCGAAGCGTACCGGCCCCACGGCATCGGCGGGATCGACCAGCCATTGCCATGGAAAGGCGCCGGGACGCCCGGCCGCCGGCCACAGCGCGCCGATGCGCTGGTCAAGATGCTCCAGCGCGCCAGCCTTGGCCCGTGCAGCACAGCGGGCAGGAAAACCGGCGTCTGAACGTGGCGGGTAACTGGCCACCGGCAGCACGCTGCAGAAATACGATATGCCCTTCGGCATCAGATCCGCCGGCCAGTCTTCGCGCGCGACCAGTTGCGCGAGCGGCAGCCAGGTATCGTATGGTTTGCTGAACCCGCCCAGTACCGGGGCCTGTCCTTTGGGAAGATAGGTCCAACCCAATTGGGCAAGGTCCTGGTTCAGCCAGACCTGGTAGGCCTGGGTCGAGACGGTGCGAACCTTGTCGCTTGCCGCCCTCAGGGCCGGGCTGCGCGCCAGTAGCTGCGGGCACAGTTCCGGCACCGCGCCAAGCGGTATCCCGAACACGACATGGTCGAAGTCGCGCCCGCGCTCAAGCGTCAGTTCGGGCAGGGGCGCGCCAAAGGCCTGCCGGTACAAGGCGGGCCAGTCGCTCCAGTATGACTCGAGGTCAACCTGATGCTCTTGCAGCAGCGCCGCCTGGGCGACGTCGATCTGGCTAAAGCGCGGCACGCTCGGCCAGCAGTCGAGACCCTTTACGGTCACCAGCGGATCGTAGCCGCAGTCCTTGAGTGCCACCTGGCGAGTGACACGGATGCTGCCGATGGCGTCGCCATCCGGCACCAACTCGGCCACCTCGTGGAAGAAGCGGAACGTCACGCCGCGCGCCGACAGCGCCTGGTACAAGGGTGCAAACACAGCGTCTCCCATCCCGGCCTGCATTTCGTACAGCAGCGAGCCCTGGTAGCCGAAGAAGGTGCGCATCATGCAGCGCACGCCAGTGCCGGCCTCAAGGTCCGGGCGCCCGTAGTCGCCATCGGCATAGGCGAAGACTGCATCGTAGAGCGTGCGGACGAGTGCGGAATCGAGGCACAGCTCGGGATCGCCGCCATGGCTGGCCAACCAGGTTCGCAAGTCAACGCCGTTGATGGCGTCCAGGCCATCGCGGAAGACGCCATCGGCGAACATCCCCTTGAGCACGGTAGTGCCAATCTCGATCGCGATGCGCAAGCGCCGCACATCGTCGCCGGCGGTCTGGGCGCGCATGCCGGCGTGGTCGGCGCGCAGGCCCGCGCGCAGGCTTTCCAGTTGCCTGGCAAGGTGAGCGTGCTCATGTGGCGCGTGTGTGCGCGGGTCGGAAGGCAGGGCCTGGACCTGCGCCAGCAGTTCCATGTCCGGCCGCGCCAGCAAACCAACGGCGGCCTGGTCGGCACGCAACTTGTTCAGCCTGAGGCTGATCCAGCGCAGCATCGCCAGCCCTAGTTCCCACAGCGTGACCGGGGTGCCGGGGCCAGGTTCACCGGGCATGATGGGAAACAGCTCATGCCAAGGCCGCCATTCGGCGCCGACCTGCTCCGCCATGGCCGAGTACTGGTGCGGTGCGAACGCCTCACGCCAGCTTGCCAGCGGCGAGCCGGCCGGCCGCGCAAGACTGGCGTAAGCGGCCTTCATCATCGCAAACGCGTTGCCGTAGTAGCCGAACCAGACGTGGGGTCCGTGTTCTTCGATACGCTGGGCCCGATGGGGATTGCGCCCGCTCGCGCCTTTGCCGCCCAGTCTCCAGCCCTGCTGGTAGACGGTGATGGCGTAGCGGTCCTGCCAGCCTGGCTGGTCGCTCAGGTACCATGCGGCCGCCATCGACCCAACGCCACCGCCAAGGATGACGATTTTCTCTGGTGTGGTTCGCATTGCGGCTCTCCCTGTTGCTACACCCGTGGGTCACCGTCCCAGTGTATTTCTGATAGCGGCCCCAGATATTCTGGCAAATCAATTTGGGCGGCGGTGAGGGAGATCGTGTAGAGACCGGCGACGTCGAGTTCTCTGCTCGCATAAATTGTCCATTCGAATCATTTCTTGATAACATGATCCCATCGCGCCTTGGCTGCACGCGAGCGCAACGGTAGCTCCACAAATTCTCAAAACCTGTAATCTGTCGTGTATGAAAGATGCTTAGTCAGGACGAAGGGAAGCGGGCATGGCCGAATTTGACGAAAGAGCACAGCGGTTGACGTTCAAGCTGGTCTATTACGGCCCTGCCCTGTCGGGCAAGACCAGCAATCTGACCCGGCTGCACGATCTGTTGTCCACCGAAATGGTGGGCGACATGATGATGCTGGAAACCGAAGGCGACCGCACCCTGTTCTTCGACCTGCTGCCGCTCGGCTTTACCACGGCCGCCGGCCTGGTCATCAAGTTCAAACTGTTCACCGTCCCCGGCCAGGTTGCCCACAACGGCACCCGCAAGGCGGTACTCTCGCGCGCCGATGGCGCCGTGTTCGTGGCCGACTCGCAAAACAACCAGGCGACCAACAACGCCGCCTCCTTCGACAACCTGGTGGCCAACGCGGCCACGGTCGGCATCGACGTGGCGTCCTTCCCGCTGGTGGTCCAGTACAACAAGCGCGACCTTGCCGATATCGTGCCCGAAGCGGAAGTCCGCGCGCGCTGGAAGGAAGCACCCTGGCCGGTGACGATGGCCAGCGCCTTGCAGGGCGACGGCGTGAAGGAAACCTTTGGGCTCCTGCTGGCCCAGGTGTACGACCGGGCGGACGAGGAATACGGTTTGACGGCGAACCATGGCCTGTCGCGCGAGCGCTTCGCCGCAGCCGCCGGAGGCCTGCTGTGAACCAGGCGCCGCCGGAGTTCGACCGCCAGATGGCGCTCTCCGGTATGCTGGGCGGCGTGCCCAAGCGCGCGCTCGACGCCGCCATGGAGCGCAGCGTCGGCCCGGCCTGGCAAATCAAGGACGTGGACGGCGCGACGCTGCGCGCCGGCGCCACGCCCATCGAGGGCGAGTCGCTCAGCACCCCGCTGGTGGTTGACCTGGACAAGGTCGGCACGCTCACCGTGCCGGCGGCGCGCCAGCCATGGCTGGACAGTGCCGCCAGGTGGATCGAGCTCTTGCTTGGCGCCGCCAACCGCTACCGGATGGCTGCCGACCTGCACTTGCAAGCCGTCCATGCCGACCATCGTGAACTGATGGCCAAGCATGCCGCGCTGGCCGAATCCGAACAGCGCTACCGCACCCTGTCGGCCGAGCTGGAAGACCGCGTGCTGCGCCAGGTCGCCCTGATCGAACAGAGCCAGCGCCGCATGTACGAGACCGAAAAGATGGCGTCGATCGGCAACCTGGCGGCCGGCATGGCCCATGAGATCAACAACCCCATGGGTTTCGTGCGCAGCAATCTGACCACCGCCAAAAGCTATGTCGCCTCGCTGACGCAGGCGATCGGCAGTCAGCAATGGGACCCGCCGCGCCGTGCCGACCTGGACGACCTGCTGGAGGATTTCCAGGCCCTGCTCGCCGAATCGCTGGCCGGTGCGGACCGTGTCGCGCGCATCGTGGCGGACCTGAAGGCTTACGCCAGCTCCGGCGCCATGCTGCGCGAACAAGCCGACCTGAATCAAACGGTGCACGCTGCCATGCGCATGATGGGCGAGCTGCCAGCCGGCGTGCACATCGAACTGGATTTGCAGCCGCTGCCGCCCTATCTGTGTGACACCGGCGGTCTCAGCCGGCTTATGCTGGCCCTGCTGACCAACGCCATCGCCGCCATGCGTCGGCGTACCGGAACGATCCGGATATCGACCGCGGTGAGCGATGCCCAGCTGCTGATCCGCGTCGCCGACCAGGGCTGCGGCATCGAGGCCAGGGTCCTGCCGCAGATCTTCGACCCTTTCTTCACCACCCATGACGTGGGCGGCGGCGTGGGCCTGGGCCTCACGGTCGCGTCCGACGTTGCGCGCGCACACGGCGGCCACATCGCAGTCGATTCCACACCAGGCAAAGGCAGCATCTTCACGGTGAGCCTGCCGCTTGTCAGCGGAGCCGCCGCATGAGCTACGCTCACCTGTTCACCGGTGGCGCGGCACCGGCCGAGACGTCGGCAGCCAAGCCCAAGGCCTACCGCATCCTGCTGGTCGACGATGAACCGAACGTGCTCTCCGCATTGCGGCGCGTGTTCCGGCAAGAGAATTACGAGATCGTCACCTGCCAGAAACCGCGCGACGCACTGGAGATGCTCAAGAGCGAGGCGTTCAACGTCGTCATCAGCGACTTCATGATGCCCGAGATGGATGGCGGCGAGCTGCTGCGCCTGGCGCGCCAGATCGAGCCTGACATGATCCGCATTATGCTCACCGGCCACGCCGACGTGAACGCCGTGGTGGGCGCCGTCAAGACCGGTGCCGTCTACAAGTTCATCTTGAAGCCGTGGAACGACGACGACTTGCGGGTGACCGTGGCGCTGGCCCTGGAGCGCCAGGAACTCAATCGCAGCAACCGCACGCTGGCCCGCGACAACGAGCAAAAGTCGCGCGAAATCGAGCAACTGGCCAAGTTCAATGTCAGCAGCCGCAGCCGCCTGGCGACCGTCATGCACAAGCGCGGGCTGCTCAATATCGGCCAGGTGCAGGAACTGGTGCGGCTCCAGCAGCTGCAAAAGCACCAGCCCGTGGTCAAGGAAATCGTGACCCGCGGCTGGGCCAGCGAAAAGGCCATTTACGACCTCCTTGCAAGTGAACTCAAGCTGCAGCAGGTGAGCCTGGAAGAAATTCCCATCGACATGGCGGTCGCGGCCCTGATTCCGCCCACGCTGTGCCGGCGCCACGTGCTCATGCCAGTCCGCATCGACGACAAGCGCCTGACGGTGGCCATGGCGGACCCGCTGGACGAAAGCCTGATGCACGACCTGCGCTTCGTGACCGGTCTGGACATTTCACCGGTGCTGGCCACCGGCAAGGCCATCGAGGCCAAGATCGACCAGGTCTACGGCACGGCCGCCAGCACCGGCCTGGAAGACCTGGCCGCCTACGGTTCGCCCGATCCCTACGAAGGCGTCGAGATCGTCATCGAGCAGGACGAACAGCAGTCGCTGGAGGAACTGTTGCGCGGCACCGATGAACCGCCCGCCATCCGCCTCGTGAACGCCGTGCTGCTGGAAGCGATTCAACTGGGCGCATCCGACATCCACATCCAGCCGCGCGCCAAGAACGTGATGGTGCGCCTGCGCGTGGATGGCATCCTGATCGACAAGATGCAGATTCCACACAATATGCACCAGTCGATGGTCTCGCGCATCAAGATCATGGCCGAGCTCGACATCGCCGAACGCCGCCGCCCGCAGGATGGGCGGCTGGCGGTACGCACGCCGCAGCGCGTCGTGGACCTGCGCATTTCAACCCTGCCGACCATCAATGGCGAGAAGATCGTCATGCGTATTCTCGACCGCAACTCCGCCGTGCTGCGGCTGGATGCGATCGGCCTGTCGCCCATGGATCTGGCGAAAATCGCGCACGCGGCCGACAAGCCGCAGGGCATCGTCCTGGCGACGGGACCGACCGGCAGCGGCAAGACCACGACCTTGTATTCTCTGCTGCAAAGCAATGCCACGTCCGAGAAAAACTACATCACCATCGAGGATCCGGTCGAGTACTACCTCGATTCGGCGGGCCAGGTGGTGGTGCGCGAAAAGATCGGGCTCACCTTCCCGCTGGTGCTGCGCGCCATCCTGCGCCAGGACCCGGATGTGCTGCTGGTGGGCGAGATCCGCGATATCGAGACGGCTGAAGTCGCGTTCCACGCGGCCCTGACCGGCCACCAGGTCTACTCGACCCTGCATACCAATTCCGCCATTGCCACCGTTTCGCGCCTGTTCGACATGGGCCTCAAACCCTTTGTCATCGCCACCGGCCTGGAAGCGGTGATCGCCCAGCGGCTGGTGCGCAAAATCTGCCAGCAATGCCGCGAACCGGTCGCGGTCGACTCTGAAATGCTGGTACGGCTGGGCGGCGCTTTCGCCGCGCATTCGGTCAAGCCGTATCGCGGCGCCGGCTGCGACGCTTGCCAGGGGCGCGGCTACAAGGGACGGATCGGCCTGTATGAAGTGCTGGCGCCGGATGCCCACATGCGTCACCTGATCGCCTCCCAGGCGGCGGTGACGGAGATTACCGAGTACGCGCTCAGCCAGGGTTTCCGCACCCTGCGTGACGACGGCTATGCCAAGGTGGTCGATGGCATGACGACGCCGGAAGAAGTGTTCCGGGTGCTCGGGCCGGAATGATTCCCCCCATCCTGGACTCGCTTATCCGACGCCGCGCTGTTGCGTGAAATTCTCGCGGCAAAACAAAAAAACATAACGGCCTGAATAAAAAATCAATGTTATAAATATTGATATTAGAAAAATCATGCGGATACCCGCAATATCGAACACGCCGCGCTGGCGCCAGTCCTCCCGCGCGCGCAACAAGTTTCCGCTCGCCGAATTTGATATCAGGAATCCGCCGAGCGGGAATGGTAGATCCTGCGAGCCTGGCCGCGCAGGATCCATTGACGTCGTGACCATCCCTATAACCTGAGTAAGGAGACCTCTATGAAAATTTCTAAACAAAAATCATTCAAATCGCTGGCCTTGGCTGCTGCTGCGCTCCTGTTTTTTTCGGCCTCCGCTGTTCAAGCTTCGAGTGCTTGCTATGACTATTGCTATAACAAGGCACAGAGCGCTGGGCAAACTGCCGCTGGCAACGTCGTCAGCGAAAGGGCTCCCATTTGCCATCAAATGACCGGAGCGGCCCGCGACGCATGTTACGCAGACCTGTCGCAGCGTGCCAACGCCGCCTATCAATCAACCTTTTATAACGTGATGTCCAGCTGCATGTCTAGTACGCAGTGCGGCGCCTAAGCTTCACGCAAGCTTCGATGTAAATGAGCTTTCAGCGGCGCTTCGGCGCCGCTTTGCATTCGCCCTCGTCCGCAGAGGGTAGCGATATCGCCACACCTCCTCCTGCCATTACCGCCGAGTTGACATTACTCAACTATCCACACGTCGGAAAAATTTACAGTGGATGCAACCGTTGACCAATGGCAACGATTAATCGCTTCCACCACGCTGGACATTTGTTCCAGCGCCATTGGGTCCATTCCTTGGAATCAGGATATGCACCCCATCAAATCTGGCTCACTCCTCTCTCGCGCTGTCATTGGCGCATTGAGCGCCGCTGTCCCGGCCGCAAGCGTCGCCGCCGAAGCGCCCGACCTCAATGCCCTGCAGATCGAGCAACTGATGAATCTGGAAGTGATTACGGCCTCCAAGATTCCGCAGAAAATCAGCGAAGTGCCCTCTTCCGTGTCGGTGATCACGGCCGACGACATCCGCCGTTACGGCTACCGCACCCTGGGCGACATCCTGCGCAGCGTGCGCGGCATGTATGTGAGCTACGACCGCAACTACAGCTACGTGGGCACGCGCGGGGCCGGCTTTCCGGGCGACTTCAACACCCGTTTGCTGTTGCTGGTCGACGGCCGCCGCCAGAACGACATGGTGTACACCCAGAGCGCGGTCGGGACCGAGTTTCCCGTCGAAGTGAGCTTGATCGAACGGATCGAGGTGGTGGCCGGTCCAGGCTCGGCCATGTACGGCAGCAACGCGCTCTTCGGCGTCATCAACGTCATCACCAAGACCGGCGCAGCCTATAAGGGCACGGCATTGACCGTCAGCCGTGCCAGCGCGAACAGCCGCCATGCGCAGCTCACCACCGGCCACCGCAGCGACAATGGTGTCGACCTGTTGCTGGGCGCATCCTGGTTCGACCGCGAAGGTAAGGATCTGTACTTCCCGGAATACGACGACCCCGACCATCACTTCGGCGTCGCCCAGGGCCTGGACTACGACCGGGCCAAGCGCGCGTTCGCCAAACTGTCGTTTGGAAAATTCACCCTCGCGGGCTATTTCGGCCGCCGCACGAAAGGCGTGCCGACCGGTTCCTACGGCCAGCAGTTCAACGACACTCGAAGTTACACGACGGACGAATATGGCTCCGCCAGCGCCACCTATCAAACGGCCTTGAGCAACACGCTGGAGTTCTACAGCAACGTCAACGTCAACAAGTACTATTACCGCGGTGCCTACATCTACGAGCGGGACAGCAAAACGGTCAACATCGACACGGCCGGCAGCCGCACCATTACGGGCGAAGCACGGTTGCTGAGCACGGGCTTTCGCAATCATAAGATCATCGTCGGCGCCGAGTATGTGCGCGATGTGCACCGCATGATGTTCAACCACGACATCGATCCGTATGAGGTCAAGTTCGAACACGACCAGCCCAATACCCGCGGCGGCGTGTACCTGCAGGACGAGTTCCGGCTGGGCGAGCGCTGGATTTTCAACAGCGGCCTGCGCTACGACTTCGATTCCGAAGGCGGCAACAACACCAATCCAAGGGTGGCATTGATCTACAAGGCAAGCCCCTTCACCACCCTGAAAGCGCTGTACGGAACGGCATTCCGCCTGGCCAATTCCTTCGAGCGCTATTTCGGCACCGCGATGGGCTACAAGCGCAATCCGAACCAGAGGCCCGAACACATCAAGACGTTTGAGCTGACTGGCGAGTACTTCCCGACCGAGAATTTCCGCGCAAGTGCCTCGCTGTTCCAGTATCGCTTGAGCGACCTGATCGCGCTGATGTCCGACCCGGCCGATAACCTGCTCCACTACGTCAACATCGATTCGGCGCGCTCGAAAGGCGCCGAGTTCGAAGCCGAATGGCTGGCCGCCAACGGCAGCGCGCTCAAGGCAAGTGCGAGTTTCCAGGATGCGCACAACGAGCTGACCGGCGAGTGGCTGACGAATTCGCCGCGCCGTTTGTACAAGCTGAACTACACCATCCCGCTGTGGCGCGAGAAACTGCGTGCCGGCATCGACTACCAGTTCACCAGCCGGCGCAAAACCAGCGTGGGTGGCGAGGTGCCGGACTTCGGCGTGGTCAATCTCACCCTGCTCAGTCATTCCTTCAACGACAGACTGGAGATCTCGGCCAGCGTCTATAACGTGCTGGACAAGCAGCACGCGGATTCGCCGAGCGAAGAACACTACGACAACAGCGATCCCGTCCGGCATCTGCAATCGATCCGGCAAGATGGTCGCAACTGGCGCATCCAGGCCAGTTACAGGTTCTGAAATGGACGCTCGTCACGTGGACCTGCAGTCCATGTCCTGCTCGGGCCTGGTCCGGCTGCGCCTGGCTTGTGCGCTGTTGCTGGGCACCGTCATGCCGGCCTTGGTCCATGCCCAGGCGAACGAGTATGCGGCGAAGGCGGCGTTTATCTACAACATTGCGCTCTTCAGCAATCTGGCGCAGGGCAATGCAAGTGTGGTGCGGCTTTGTGTGCTTGGGCGCGATCCCTTCGGAGAGTCGCTCACCAGCCTGGAAGGCAAGCCGCTCGGCCCGGCGAAACTGACGATTGTCTACCCTCGCTCCGTGGACGAGGTAATCAAGAATTGCCAGATCCTGTTCATCAGCGACTCGGAAACGGATCGCATCGCCTCGCTCGCCGAAACCGGCAAGGCCGCCGGCGTGCTGACGATCGCGGACAGCAAAGGCGCGGCGCGCAAGGGAATCATGCTGGAACTGAGTCTGGAGGACAAACGCATCGCGTTTGAATTTAATGCCGAGGCGGCGCGCACCGCCAATATCACCCTTAGCTCCAAGGTGCTGCGCCTTGCCCGCGCAGTGTACTAACCCACCGATCGGACACACCATGAAGCGCGCACGGGAAAAGATCAACCAACAAACCTTGAGCACCAAGCTCAAGTGGGCCAACCTGGTCACCAGCGGAACGGTGATTTTACTGTCGACCTTGTTCCTGATCGGCATACAGACCTACTTCTTCACCTCCGCGCTGGTACGGCAGACTCAGGCGCAGGCGACCATGGCCCACGAAAACATGTCCGCGGCAATGGTGTTCAACGATAAGGCCGGCGCGAACGACATCCTGGCCGCCTTGCGTGTGGCCACCGACGTGCAATCGGCCATTGTGTACGACCGCCACCAACGGCTCTTCGCCAGCTATCTGCGCGATGCCGGGGTCACGCCCGCCGCCATGCCGCATTCCGGCAACAAGGAATATTCGCTGACCTACAGCGAGGTGACCGTGGTCGAACCGGTCATCGTGAACCGTGCCAGGGTGGGCACCATCGTGATTCAAAGCTCGCTGGAGAGTGTATATCGACAGCTGACGCTATACCTGTCGCTGACGGTTCCGGTCATGCTGGCCGTGCTGGCGATTGCCCACCTGGTGCTGTCGCGCATGCAGAGCTTTATCACCGATCCGATTGTGGCGCTCTCCAAGGTCAGCGCGCAGATTTCTCGTCTTGGCGATTATTCCATCCGCGCCCAGGTCAGTTCGATGGCCGATATCGGCATGCTGTCAAAAGCATTCAACACCATGCTGGACCGGATCCAGCGGCGCGAGACCGAGCTCGAGGCGGAGATTGCCGAGCGCAAGAAAATGGAGGTCAAGCTCGACCGGCTGGCCCACTTCGACGACGTGACCCAGCTGCACAATCGTCACTTCTTCAACGAGCGCCTGGAGGCGGTCATCGCGCGCTCCCAGAAATTCGACGAGCGGACCGTGCTGATGTTCATCGACCTGGACAATTTCAAGACCGTCAACGACACGCTGGGCCATGACATCGGTGACGAACTGCTGCGCCTGGTATCGCGCCGGCTGGCCGAGACCTTGCGCTATGGGGATGTGATCTCGCGCATCGGCGGCGACGAGTTTGCCATCATCCTGGAGAATGTCAGCCAGACCAGCGTGGCGACCCTGGTGGCCGAAAAATGCCTGGCCGAGCTTGCTCAGCCGATCGAAATTTCCGGCCACGAAATCCATATCGGGGCCAGCATCGGCATCAGCGTGTTTCCCGACGACGCCGAGAGCATGCACGAGCTGCTCAAGTATGCCGACACGGCCATGTACTACGCGAAGAACAACGGCAAGAATGGCTATCGCCTGTTCACCAACAGCATGCAGGAAGATGCGCGCAAGCGCTTCACGATCGACAACAACCTGCGCCGCGCGCTGGAGCGCGGCGAATTCGTGCTGCACTACCAGCCGCAATTCGATCTGCGCAGCGGCGCCATCACCGGCGCCGAGGCGCTGATCCGCTGGGTGCATCCTGAACTGGGTTTGATCAGCCCGGCCGATTTCATTCCGGTGGCCGAGGATACCGGAATGATCGTACGGATCGGCGAATGGGTGCTGCAGGAAGCCTGCGATGAATTGCGCACCTGGCACGACGAAGGTTTCCTGGTGCGCATGTCGGTCAACCTGTCCGGCCGACAACTGCAGGAAGAAAACCTCGTCTCCGCCGTGCTCGACAGTATCGAAGGATCCGGCGTCGATGCGCGCTGGCTGGAACTGGAGCTGACCGAAAGCATGCTGATGGACGCCTCAGCCAGCGTGCTCGAAAAGCTGCACGCGCTCAAGCGCGCCGGGGTCCCGCTGGCGATCGACGATTTCGGGACCGGCTATTCGTCCATGAGCTATCTGAAAACCTTCCCGGTCAGTTCGCTCAAGCTCGACCGCAGTTTTATACGCGACCTGCCCGCAAGCAGCCAGGACGCGGCCATCACCAAAGCCATCATCGCAATGGCCCAGAGCCTGAACATGGAGACCGTGGCCGAAGGGATCGAGACGCGCGAACAAGGCGACTTCCTGCGCGCGCACGGCTGCGACAAGGCGCAGGGCTTCTATTTCAGTAAGCCGCTGCCGTCGCCGCAAATGCGTGAGCTGCTCAGGCGCAGCAGGCGGACCGAGGCCACCGTTGTGCCGCTGTTCAGCGCGTAGCTTATCGGCCGCCGGTATACATGCGCGTCAATCCGCTTGGACCGCTCGGCTTCCTGGCCTTCCACACCCACATCAGGCCGCGCGTATAGCCCTCGCCCTTCACGGCCGCATGGTCCAGCCCGTCCATCGTGTAGTTCATCAGTCCGAAGCCTTCGTACTGGCGCGCGCTCAGCTGTTTCTGGAACGCGATAATGGGGTCGCGGAACAGCGGATATTCCGCCGTGCCGTAGGAGACAAACATGCGCGCATTCAGGCTTTTATTGTCCTTGGCATAGGTCTCGTCGATTTTAGCCAGCGCATTGCGATCCCAAAACACCGCCGGACTGATGGCGACGTGGCCGGCGAAGAATCCCGGCGCCTTGTAGGCCGACTCGATGGCGAACAGCCCGGCCAGCGAACTGCCGCCGACGACGCGGTCGGTCTTGGCGCCGCGGTAGCGCGTTTCGATCAGGGGCGCCACTTCCTTCATGAGGAAATCGAGGAATAGCGCGCCTTTCCCGGAACCCGGTCCCTGGGATGAAAAGGTGTAATCAATTGCCCGTTCACGGCCGTAATCGGCGCCGTTCGGATAGGACATGCCGACCATGATGAATTCCGGGACTTCGTTGTCGTAGACCAGGTTGCCATAGGTCGATACCAGCAGCGGGGTATCCCAGTAAGCGTCGAGGTAGTACAGGACCGGATAGGTCTTTTGGGGATTGGCGGCGTAGCTCGCCGGCAGCAGGACGACCAGTTCGTGATCCCTGCCCGTGATCTTCGATTTGATCGGAACGATCTCGGAATTGGCGATAACAAATTGCTTCGGTGCGGGATCGGCCAAGGCGGACGATACGCTTCCGGCCAGCAGGGCAAACAAAAGAACGCAAATTTTCAGCATGGGAGCATCTCCGTGGAATTGTTCTGGTAGCGCTCACATTTATATCACAAAAAAAACGCCATCCTCTCGGGAAGCGAAGATGACGTTCTCATTGCAGTGGCAGGCTTAGCGGTAGAACGCTTCGACCTTGCCTTTCAGCTTGATCAGCATCGGGCGGCCCTTGCGGTCCAGTGTCTTGCCGGCAGCGACCTTGATCCAGCCTTCGCTGACGCAGTATTCCTCGACGTCAAGACGTTCCTTGTCGTTGAAGCGAATGCCGACCTCGTTCTTGAACACCTCGGCCACGTGATGCGGGCTGCGGGGATCGATCGAGAGACGGTCGGGAAGTGGGGGGAGTGTAGTGGTATCGTTCATGGGCAAGGATTATCCGCCAGTTTGATGATCAATTCAACGTCTCGCTACGCTGGACGAGCAAGTTCAAGCTCAATCCACGTCGGCGCATGGTCGCTCGGCTTCTCGCGCGCCCTCACCTCCCGCTCCACGCCAGCCGCCTTCAGGCTGCCCGCCAGCGCCGGGCTGAGCAACAGGTGATCGATCCGCAGCCCGGCATTGCGTCCGAAAGCGTCGCGGAAATAATCCCAGAAGGTGTAGATCACCTGGTCCGGGTACAGGGTGCGGATCGAGTCGGTCCAGCCCTGCGCCACCAGCCGGTGGAAAGCCTCGCGCGATTCCGGCCGGAACAGCGCATCGTTGAGCCAGCGCTCAGGTTTGTACACATCCAGTTCGGTCGGCATCACGTTGAAGTCGCCCGCCAGCACCACCGGATGGCCGCTGTCGATCAGTTCCTGGGCGTGGATGATGAGCCGTTCGAACCACTTGAGCTTGTACTCGAACTTGGGGCCGGGGTACGGATTGCCATTGGGCAGGTAGAGGCAGGCGATCAGCACGCCATTGACCACCGCTTCGATATAGCGGCTTTGCTCGTCCTCCGGGTCGCCCGGCAGGCCGCGCCCTACTTCGATCGGTTCGACACCCCTGGCCAGGATCGCCACGCCGTTCCAGCTTTTTTGCCCGTGCCAGATGGCCTGATAGCCGGCGTCGTTGATGGCTTGCAGCGGAAACTTTTCTTGCGGTGCCTTGAGCTCTTGCAGGCACACGACGTCCGGTTGCCGTTCCTCCAGGTAGCGCAGTAATCCCGGCAGGCGGCTGGTGATGCCGTTGACGTTGAAGGTGGCGATGTGCATGGTGTCTCCGCAATGAGTGAACCTTGCTATTTTGACCGCACAGCAGTGAGCGCGCCGCACGACTGTAAAAAAAGCCGCGTTCCCTCGCAGGAACGCGGCTTAGTACTTGTAGTTCAAACCTACCACGAAGGTGCGGCCCGAGTGCACGTACAGCAAGGTGTCTTTGCGCTGCAGCAAGCCTTCGATCCGGCGGCGTGGAATCTGGATGATATGTCGCCCAAGGCTGCTTGGGATTCGCTGTGTCGCTGAGCCGCCAGTAGCTCGTCATTCCGCGCAATGACGAACTGTTGGCGGATCAGCCAGCCTAAATCTGCTTCGCCGCAAACGTATCGCAGTTCCCAACCTTGCCCGTCCCAAGCCCCTTCGAGAACCAGCGCACGCGCTGCTCTGAACTGCCGTGGGTGAAGGAATCCGGCGTCACATGGCCGCGCCCCTGCTTTTGCAGATTGTCGTCGCCGATCGCGGTCGCTGCGGCGAGCGCCCCTTCCACATCCCCTGCTTCGATAATGCCGCGCGCCTGGTTGGCGTGATGCGCCCACACGCCGGCCAGGCAGTCGGCCTGCAGTTCGACCCGCACCGACATGGCGTTGGCTTCGCGTTCGGAAACATGCTCGCGGGCGCTGTTGACCTTGTCCATAATGCCGAGCTGATTTTGCACGTGGTGCCCGACTTCGTGGGCGATCACATAGGCCTGGGCAAATTCGCCGGCGACATTGAAGCGTTCCTGCATGGTGCGGTAGAAACCGAGGTCGATATAGATATCCTGGTCGCCCGGGCAGTAGAACGGGCCGCTCGCGCTTTGGCCGGTACCGCAGGCGGTCTGGATGGCGCCGGTGAACAGGTGCAGGGTCGGCTTGGCATACTGGCGGCCCTGCTCGCCGAACAGCTTGGTCCAGGTGTCTTCGGTGTCGGCCAGCACGGTCTTGACGAAAGCGGCCTGGCGGTCGTTGGCCGGCGGTGCCGTGCCGGGCACCTGCTGCACCGGCACGCCGCCTCCGCCGCCACCACTGAGCATGTCGAGCATGGTCAGGGGATTGACGCCGAATACAGCCGAACCAATCAGCGCCAGCACGATGGTGCCGATGCCGATGGAACGCCCGCCCAGGCCGAATCCACCACCACCGCCGCCGCTGCCGCGGTGATCCTCAACGTTGTCGCTCTGGCGATTACCTTCCCATTTCATCATGCCTCCACCAGGTGATGTTATTTAGACAATTTCGTTGAGTTCACTATACGCGGAACATGCGATGCACGGCGCATGGCAGTGGACGCTGCCCTACGGGATGCGATAATCGCGCACCCCTTACTCGATTACGCCATGGAACTCAGCCTGCTCATTGACGCCTTCGTCCGCCTGTTACTGCTGCCGCCGACCAACCTGATCGTGCTGCTGGTGCTGGGCTTCGCGCTGCGCAGGCGCTGGCCGCGTACCGGCGCCTGGCTGTGCGGCATCTCGCTGACCTTGCTGCTGGTGCTGTCGAGCGGTGTGGGTTCGATGCTGCTGGTCAAGCCGCTGGAGGACATGAGTACTCCATTGACGCGGCCCGATGGGCACGGCGCCCAGGCCATCGTGGTGCTCGGGGCCGGCAGCCTGTACCGGGCGGCCGAGTACGGCGGCGTGGACATCCCGGATGAAGTGGCGCTGATCCGCCTGCGCTACGGCGCACACCTGCAGCACGCGACCGGCCTGCCGCTGCTGGTCACCGGCGGCAACGCGTCGAAGGACGGGGTGCAGCAGGCCAAGGCACTGGGCATGGCGCGCGCGCTGCGCGAGGACTTCCGTACGCAGGTAGCGTGGGTCGAGCCGCTGGCCGCCGATACCGAGCAGAACGCCGTGTTCAGCGCGCGCATCCTGCGGGCTGCGGGCGTCAAGCGTGTGCTGCTGGTCACCCATGCGATGCACATGCCGCGCGCCGAAGCGGCGTTCCGACGCGCCGGCCTGGAGGTGGTGCCCGCACCGACGGCGTTCTATTCGCGCGGCGAGCATTCGCTGCTGGGCTGGATGCCCGGCGCCAGCGGCATGTACCGCTCTTATTACGCCACGCACGAGTGGATCGGACTCCTGTGGTACCGGGTGCGCGCCGCCGTGCGTGACATGCAGGCAGGCGCGGACTAGCTGCGGCGGACGCACTGTCACGGTCCGGCCAGCTTGCGCTCAGTCAGCGTGCCCAGTATGTCCATCGGCACGGGGAAGACGATCGTCGAGCTCTTGTCGCCGGCGATGCTGCTCAAGGTTTGCAGATAACGCAGCTGCATGGCGCCGCCCTGCTCCGCCAGCACTTTCGCGGCCTGCATCAATTTTTCCGACGCCTGCAGTTCGCCTTCCGCGTGGATCACCTTGGCGCGCCGCTCGCGCTCCGCCTCGGCCTGGCGGGCGATGGCGCGGATCATCGATTCGTCCAGGTCAACGTGCTTGATTTCGACATTGGCCACCTTGATGCCCCAGGCATCGGTCTGGGCGTCGAGCACCTGCTGGATGTCGATGTTGAGCCGTTCGCGCTCGGCCAGCATGTCGTCCAGTTCGTGTTTGCCGAGCACCGAGCGCAAGGTGGTCTGCGCCAGCTGGCTGGTCGCTTCGAGAAAATTGGCAACCTGGATGATGGCGCGCGCCGGATCGATCACGCGGAAGTACAGCACGGCGTTGACCTTGACGGAGACGTTGTCGCGCGAGATCACGTCCTGGGTCGGCACGTCGAGCACGATGGTGCGCA
>CAMLFK010000057.1 GCA_946479255.1 uncultured Oxalobacteraceae bacterium | reverse complement strand
AAAAAAGCAGCTTGAACTACGAAATCAGGCGACAACTAGCTTGAAAATTTCCGTTCCGGGCATCAGCGACGGGACAGGCAAGGTATCGATCCAGGCTCGTACGGTCCCGTGTTCCAGCCCGACAATGCCGGCAATCTGGCGCTGGATCGTTGCCGAGCGTGATACGTCATAGAGCAATAGCATCTTTTGAAAGTCCGGCACGCCCGCATGGGTCAGGCTTGAGTAGTTCAGCGAGAGGTGTGCGATCAGCCGCCAGTGCGACCCGATACCGGCGTCGAAGCGATGCGATGGCGTGGGCTTGCGCAACATGCGCACCGGCAGCTCCGGCGGCACGCAGTCAGCGCTAAGATCGCCGGCAGGATGTCCGTAGCGTAAGGACGACGGCAAATCGCGGTTGGTGCAGGTGAGTTCTGTGGACAGGGTCAGGTTGGCGCAGCTGCTGACATCAAATTCGGCATCCACCAGCGCGATCCTGGTCTCGTGGCCGGCACTGAGTGCGGCCAGTGTCTCGTCGCGCCGGGTGAGCCAGTAATTAGCTTTCGTCCCGGCCGCATGCGCGCCATGACGCACACCATACAGCGGGCTGAACTCGGTCACCCCATTATTCCCGTCTTCCCGTTCGCGAACCAGCCGCACGGCATTGACCGTATGGATTTCATACGCTGATGGATGGGTTGAATCGGCCCGCAGCGAATAATCGGCCGTGGTGTGGGTGAGCCGCACCGGCACGCCGCTGCGCTCAAACAGGTTGATAACCGGAGTGCAGCCCAATAGCAGGTTCTTGGGCGACAGTGATGCGAGCAGTTGTCCGTTGAACGCGTCGTTCGGTGAACCAGCCAGCGCCAGATGCAATGTAAAACGCCGGCAGCCTGGCGGCAGCATCGCTGCCAACTCGGTCAGGTCGATGTCGATGAAGCTGAATTTCTCGGGGTAGGCGAAATATTCGGTCAGCAGCCGGAAGGCGGGGTGTGAACGCGCTGTAAATGGAATCATCGCGTCCGCTTCCTCCATCCCCGCGAGGCGCAGCGGTATCCGGTTTAAGGGCAACCAGGCATCATCGTCCTGCGCCTGCACGTATGCGGCGGCCCCACGAATGAACAAGGCATCGATCAGGGCGGCGCATAAGGAGGGTTCGCCGTCGACGAACAGGCGCAGCTTGCCAAGCTTGCCGTCACTGAATTTGAAAGTGTCGTCGATGCTGTCAATACCGATCGCGATGGCGCCGCTAGCCCCACGCGGCAGCTGCATGAAGTGCGGTGCCTTGATGAACGGCGAGAACGCAGCCTTGGCCACAACAATAGGCGCCAGAAGGACGTCGTAAACAGTGCGAAACTGGCAGGGCACTCCCTGTACCGGTTCCGACTGCAAGATCGTTCCCCGCGCGAACGTCCGCGCTGCATCGCATCCCACGGGTTTGTCGCTGCGCCCGAACTGCACGACCGAATACGATGGTATCGGCCGCAGATAATGCGGATAGGCGCTTTCGAGCATCGATTCCGTGAACTGGGAATAGTCGCTGTCGAGCCGTTTCGACACGCGCGCCGTCAGCAGCGCGAACGACTGAATCATCCGGTCGATGTGGGGGTCTTCGTTGGCGTCGCCACCATTGAACAAGCGGCCCGCGGTCTTCGGGTACTTCTCGGCATACAGGCGTGCCATCTGCGAGAAGAAGATCAGCTCGTCATTATAATAACTTAACAGTTCTTTCATGACGGGCAACTCTCGACGATATTTATGTGAGGAATCTATGCTCACATTCAACATTGTCGGAGTCCTTGATATCGCGCAAATCACCAGCGCAAGAGCTTGCGTGAAGCAACAGCTTCGGCTGCCTCAGCCCACGCGATAGGTGGTCGAGCGACGTACAGGAAATGGACGGGACAGGAGACTGCGAATTCCATAACGAAACGCCAACCTGAAAGGGTTGGCGTTTCGTAAGGGGTGTTCTTGGTGGCCCGGGGCGGAATCGAACCACCGACACAAGGATTTTCAATCCTCTGCTCTACCGACTGAGCTACCAGGGGGAGGCCAAGGGCGAGGCTTATAACGGATTTGGGCAAGGCATGGAAGGCTGTCGAGCTGGTACAGGCGGGATACACGTCTGCACCTTGGGCCCGTCCTAATTTATCCTGGCGATCAGTGGCTTCATCTGTTCGCCGCTACCACCGGCCTGAAGAATCGCCGCTTAAATCCCGGCGCAATTGGGCAGGTCAACAATAATATTGCTCCAACGCAGGACTTGCTCACCGCGGAGTCGACAAAGGGATTGCGGGTTTTACGGCTGCTCAAGGTCTTCCTCTCCTGTTGGAAGTAAGGCGCCGTAATGCATACTAAGGACGCGGCCGATCCAATCGCTTCGCCATCTTCAGCGCGGCATTCCCTTGCCGCATGCTCTTCGATAGAAACCAGCAGCAGGCCAGTAGCATCGCCGCGAATGGTCCAAAGACCCATCGTTGCTGAAAAACGGCCTCGTTGATGAATTTTGGAAGGTCCGGGTCGGCATAGAATCCGCAAATCGCAGTCGCGTCCTGTTCGCTGAATTTGGAGCTTGCGGCCTTCATTTTCAATGGTTGCCGACATTGTTCGCGCGAAAGGCGCTCTTGGCCAGGACTTATTGCTGAGCGCGTCAATTGCAGATCGACCAGCAGCAACTTGTTTGTGGCGTTCACGGTGACCAGCGCGGCCGGCACCACAGCGAACGCCGTGCTGAATAGGAACATTAATATTGTTCCGGCCAGTGCCAAGTAAATGCAGAAAAGGTGCCACTCATTGGGCCGTTGGTCGGCTGGCTTCAACCCCGGTTGTTCACGGTTGAAGTAGGGGCCGCATGCATTAATGTCGAGAATATCCTCGTTGTGGGAGTCGCTCCAGTTGATGAGCGAGTGCATCTGTGCCGCGGTGCGCGCTTTCCCGACTATAAAGCGGAACTGATTCAAGTTGTCTCGATCCTCCATGAACTCGTTGAAAGCGGTATCGTTGCTCTTTGTCTTCCACGAAATCAGACGCCATAGCCAACGGAAAATGGTATGTGTCGAGTTCGTTCTAAATCTGACAAGCAGGGCCAGCAGCAAGGCCAGCACTACCGGCACCGCAAGTCCTACCGGGCCAGCTTTGAGCAACACGCCCACGAAGCTATCAATCGTTTCAGTTGCGATCATTTGTACACTCGTCTCAAAGCCTTGATTTTGCTCATGACAATTGTAGAAGAGCGATATGTCAGTTTGGTGCGCGTGCTGGAAAGCTTGATCCTGCTCAATGTTTGCATGCGGCTAAATTGGTGTCGAGAGTCGCGCGGCATACTGTACTTGCTGGTACAACGCTAATGATGGGCGAAAGTGAGCGCATGCCCGGAATAGTCCTGGAAATGCGCTTTGCCGCTGTAGTTGAGAGTCCAAAAGGACAGTGCCACTCAGGTTTGGCGTTTCTGAACTTGGTGGCTCGGGGTGAAATCGAACCGTCGACACAAGAATTTTCAATCTTCAGTTCGGATTTTCAATCCTCAGTTCGCAGGCGCGGCGCCGAAACTGACTCTGCCAGCCTGTCCAGGCATGGGCAGGTGTTCGGGCGGCATGCCATCCTTGAACAACTGGCGCAGCTGCTGGCGCAGTTCCGGCGAGTCTCGGTGATGGTGCACCGAAACAGCATGTTCCACTGCAACTTGCATTAACTCGTCCTCGCTGTCGGCCGAAATGGCCACCGAGCAGTGCGTGTCGCTTGGGAATTCTCGGCAATCGATGAATTTGCGCGTCATGATCAACTCCTTTGCAGGTAAGAGCGAGCACAGTGCTCGCTCATTCCAGTATAGGCGATCGATGCTGGCGTTTGTGTGTTCTTAGTGGCCCGGGGACCGGACGCGCTCGGCTAGCGGATAGCTGGAGCGTTTGGCGCGCCGGGTGCAAATTCAGGATGTCCTATGGTGAGCTGCTTGTCCCCGTACGGATGCGGCGGTCGGCGATCATGTGGCGCCGCTCGTTGCCGGCGAACTCGCCCTGGTAGGACCTGTCTTGGTTAGCTGCCTCATCGATGGTTCGCTCCAGGCGGCCGGTCGGCGATTGCTGGCGCGAATGCCACCTGCGGATGATGGTGCCCGCTGTGTCGCGCCCGCCGAGACCGAATGACAATCCGAGCGCCAGCGCGAGCGCACCGACGATGCCGATGAAGAAAATGTTCACCAGCGTCGCGGCAATGCCGATCTGGTTGATGGCGACGACAATGGCGAACACCCAGACGGCATTGCGTGCCACCGCCGCAAGGAATGCGGGATTCTCCAGTTCGCCCTTGACGGCGGCGCTGCGCACCAGGTCGCTCAAGGCATTGGCCGCGATGCCGCCGATGACCAGTGCGACCAGCGCGACGACCAGATTGGGCAGCCACATCAGCAGTTGGCGCAGGACTTCGGACACGGCCGGCAAACCCAGGGCGTCGAAGGCAACCATTAGCGTAATGAGGCGTACAAACCATTTGGCGATGCTGGCGATGATGCCGGAGGCATCTTGCTTGCTGCCAGTCTTTTGAAGGAAGCCGGCCAGGCCGGCGCGCTCGGAAAGCCCATCGAAGCGCACCGCACGCAGCAGTGACGCCAGCGCCTTTTCGATGACCGACGCGATGATCCAGCCAATGATCAGGATGACGACGAATCCGAGGATCCGTGGAATGGCCGAAAAGAGCACAGCGAACGTTGTGGAAAGCGACGCCATGATGGCATCGCCCCAGTTGGTAATTTCTGATTGCATGTTGTCCTCCGCGGTGACAAGCGATTAAGCGGCAGGCCGCCATACGGGCCGGTTGCCGGACTCCGGCGATGCGATGATGGTTCGACAAGCGCATTTTTGTCGAGTTCAGCGTCGCGGGACTTTTCCTTTGCTTCCGCCTGTCGCGCGCGGCCAGGCGCAGGTGACGCTGTTTTCCGCGTTCCGCGGGGAAGTGCACCTGGCTCGAAAAAAACCAGGCTGCATGGGTCGGGGCGGAATCGAAGCACCGACACAAGGACGCCGCCGTCGACCCCGGTCTGCCCCCTCTTCGGGCGCAGCCGCGCTGAAATATTCCACAACGCATCGAAATGTGCATCAAGACATGATTCATTGCACCACTCCGCGGCAAACAAGCCCCGATTTGGTGGCATGAATTTTGCTCAGTTAGTCGTAACGGATCAATGGCGATCCCCCTGAACACTGAGGCTGATCTAACGATGGGTTGGCAGGACAACGGCGTCCGCGCAGTCTGGTTTTTAACCAGGCTAAGCGGACGCTTTTTTGTTTTAAACGGGCTCGACAAGGCTAAGTATGCAAATAATGAATATTTCGAACATGAAAATCGGTGCTCGCCTGACGGTCGGCTATGGGCTCACGATGCTGTCGATGGCGGCCCTGATCGTGCTCGGGGTGACACGCTTGACCGGCATCGGCCAGCTGACCGACAAAGTCGTCACCCAGGATTGGGCCAAGGCGGACGCGGCCAGTACGATCACTGCCCTGACCAACGCCAATGCACGCAACACGCTGGAGCTGTTCATTACGACGGACAAGGCGAAGGCGGAGGCCATCTACCAATCGATCGATGCCAACAAGAAAACGATCAGCGCGGCGCTCGATATGTTTGACCGCTTGCCGATGGCGGCGGAAGCCAAACCGGTCGTGGCCGATATCAAGCGGACCCGTGCCGCGTATGTCGCTTCGTTCAGCAAGGTCGCGCAGCTCCTGAAGGACGACGAGCTCGAGGAAGCCAACCGGATGATGAGGGGGGAAACCCTGCCGGCATTGAATGTCCTGCAGGGCCACATCAAGCTGCTGATGGCGATGCAGAAAAAGCAGGTGGAAAACAGCGCCGTCGCCGTCCGCCAGACGATCGCGTTTTCGAGGATGCTGATGCTGACCCTGGGCTTGGGCGTGCTGCTGTTCGGTGTCGCTTTTTCCATCTGGATCACGCGCAGCATTACGCGTCCTCTGAACGAAGCGGTCAGGGTCGCGAAATGCGTCGCCACGGGCGATTTGACGACGCATATCGATGTGCACAGCCAGGATGAAACCGGCGCCTTGCTGCAAGCCTTGAAGGACATGAACCACAGCTTTGCGCAAATTGTCGCCCAGGTACGCAGCGCCACCGACACGATCGCTTCCGGATCCAGCCAGATGGCGGCTGGCAACCTTGATCTGTCCTCGCGCACCGAACAACAAGCCAGTTCGCTGGAAAACACCGCATCGTCGATGGAGCAGCTGACGTCCACGGTCAAGCAAAATGCGGACAACGCGCGCCAGGCGAACCTGCTGGCGGTCTCGGCGTCCGAGGTGGCGGTGCGCGGCGGCGTGGTGGTGTCCCAGGTGGTCGACACGATGGACTCCATCAATGCATCGGCCAGGAAGATCGCCGACATCATTGGGGTGATCGATGGCATCGCGTTCCAGACCAATATCCTGGCCTTGAACGCGGCGGTCGAAGCAGCCCGCGCCGGCGAGCAGGGACGCGGGTTTGCGGTGGTGGCGAGCGAAGTGCGCAACCTGGCGCAGCGCTCAGCGGGGGCCGCCAAGGAAATCAAATCCCTGATCGACGACTCGGTCAATAAAGTGACGGCCGGCGCCAGGCTGGTCGACCAGGCCGGCGGCACCATGACCGACATCGTCACCAGCGTCAAGCGGGTGACCGAGATCATCGGCGAAATCACGACCGCCAGCGAAGAACAGACGGCGGGCATCGACCAGATCAACCTGGCGATCGGGGAAATGGACCAGGTGACGAAGCAAAACGCTGCGCTGGTCGAGGAAGCGGCGGCGGCGGCCGAAACATTGCATGACCAGGCAGGGAGCCTGGCGCGGGTGGTCAGTGTCTTCAAGCTTGACGGCACGCGGGCGGGGAAGGCACAGCGCGGCCGGCACGCCCTGCCGGCGCCCGCCGCCTTCATGGCCCTCGCCGACTAGGCGCGCCGGCCATCGCCACCGGACCGCCATGCTCCGCTCCTTCAGTCAACCGTTGCCGCCCGCGCCGGCCGCCGCACCGCGCAAGCTGCGCGCGGCGCTGGCCAGCGCGCTGGGTAGCGCCGCAGTGGAAAGCGCTGCTTCTTTTGGCCGCTGGTGGTTCGACACCGAGACCGCGCAGATCGTGCTCTCCGCGCGTGCCGCCCATTTCCTCGAAGTGGAAGCCGGCCTGCATCGCAAGCTGGAAGACTGCCTGATCCAGGTCGTGCCGGACGATGTGTTGATGCTGCTGTCGATGTTGTCGCAGGAACTGAGCAAGCCGGTCGATTGTGAGTTTCGCATCGTCAATGAGCTGGATGGTTTGCGCTGGATCCACATGCAATCGCTGCCGCCGGGCACATCGCAACGCGGCGTGCGCACCGGCGTGCTGACCGATATCACCGCCGCCAAACACGCGGCCTTGCGCGAACGATTCAGCTTCGAGTCCACCCAGATCCTGATCGGCACCAGCACGCTGGAGACGGCGGTCGTCAAGGTGATCGAGCTGGTGTGTGAAAACCTGGGGTGGGAGTGGGGGGCCTTCTGGGCCGTCGATGCGGAGCCGGGCGCAAGCCCCCGGCTCGCCTGCCGTCATTTCTGGCACGCGCCGCATTTCCAGCTCGACGCATTTACGCGCGCGAGCGCAAGTGTCCGCATGGCGGCAGGCGAAGGCTTGGTCGGCCAAGTGTGGGGCACGGGACAAGCAGGCTGGGTGGAGGATATCGCCAACCATCCGACCTTCCTGCGCCGCAAGAGCGCGGCCGAATGCGCTCTGCGGTCCGGGTATGCCTTCCCGGTCGCCTATGTGAGCGCCGATGGGCAGCGCCGCAGCCCCGGCGTGCTGGAATTTTTCAGCACCATCAGCCGCCAGCGCGAGGCGCAATTGCCGAATTTGTCGACGGCGATCGGGACGCTGATCGCCCAGACCGACGAACGGTTCAAACAGCAGGAGCACAATCTCCAGGCCAGCACGCAGGGCGCCGGCAGCGCGCCGGTCGAGCAGCGGCTGGCGGGCATGATGGAGTCGATCGAGGAGGTATTATGGACCTTCGAGGTTCCCGGTTGGGCCATCAACTATGTCAGCCCGGCGGTGGAACGTGTCTACGGCCATGCCCGGCAGGCGTTCTATGCCGATCCCCATCTCTGGTTGAAAAGCGTGCATCCGGCCGATCGCGCGCACGTGGTCTCGCTGTCCAAACGCCTGCTCGAAGGCGGCCGCAAGTCCTTCCAGTACCGCATCGTCCGGCCCGACAAGGAGGTGCGCTGGATCCGTTACGAGGCGTATTTCGTGGCCGGCGCGCTGCCGGGCACCGGCCGCATCGAGAGCGTCGGCATCGACATCAGCGAGCAGCATCGTCTGGAGACCGCGCTGCGCCAGCGTGAGCACGCGCTGGAATACCAGGCCCACTACGATGCCCTGACCGGGCTGCCAAATCGGGTGCTGCTGCATGAGCGGCTGGGCGAGGCGATTGCCGACTTGTCGTGCGCGCGCTGGCTGGTGTATCTCGACCTCGACCGTTTCAAGGTCGTCAATGACAGCCTGGGCCACAAGGCCGGCGACCTGCTGCTCAAGCAGGTCGCCGGACGCCTGCGCGCGGCCGTGAACCCGGCCGATACCGTGGCGCGGCTGGGCGGCGACGAGTTCGTGATGATACTGTCCCACCCGGACGGCGGCGCCACCATCGCCGACGCCTTGCAGGGCATCGCCGACGCGGTGGCCCAACCGGTGCGCATCGAAGGACTCGAATTCTTCCCGACCTGCAGCATGGGGATCGCCAGCTGGCCGGCCGACGGCAAGGATGAAGCGACCTTGATGCGGCACGCCGACATTGCCATGTATCGGGCCAAGGAACTGGGGCGCAATAATTACCAGTTCTATTCGCGCGCCATGGATGCCATGTCGGCGCGCCAGTTCGGCGCAGCTGACCTCGCCGATTCGATCATCACCGTGCTGGAACAAACCGGCCTGGCCGCCGACAGTCTCGACATCGAACTGACCGAGAGCTCGCTGATGGCCGACGTCGATAGCGCGGTCGCCAGCATGCGCTCGCTCAAAGCGATCGGGGTCCATCTATCGATCGACGACTTCGGTACCGGCTACTCGAGCCTGTCGTACCTGAAGCGCTTCCCGATCGACCTGCTGAAGATCGACAAATCGTTTGTGCGCGACGTCATGTCCGACCCGGCCGACGCGGCGATCGTCGCCTCGATCATCTCGCTGGCACACAATCTGAAACTGCAGGTGATTGCCGAAGGCGTCGAGACCGCCGGGCAAGTGGCCTATCTGCGGCGGCACGGATGTGACGACATGCAAGGCTATTATTTCAGCGAGCCGCTGCCGGCGGCCGCCTTCGAACGCTTGCTGGCCGCCGCGCCGCGGGCATCCTATGCAGCCTAAGATCCGCGCCCTGCTGGTCGATGGGCACGAGGTGATGCAGATCGGTATCTCGCACGCACTCAGAAGCCATCACATCGACGTCGTCGACGCCTGCGCCAGCTGTGCCGACGCAGTCCGGCTGACCCTGCTGCACAAGCCGGACCTGATCCTGATGGAAACCGAGCTGCCGGACGGATCGACGCTGGACGCCTGCCGGAAAATACGCGCAGCATCGCCCCATGTGCAGGTGATTTTCCTGACCTCGGTGGACTGCGATGAGGTGCGCCGCCGTTGCCTGGCGGCCGGCAGCCATGGCTACTTGCTGAAAGATTTTGGCGTCAAACAACTTGCCGATGCGATTCACGCGCTCATGATGCGGCCAGACCAGGCCACCTCGCCGGCACTGAGAAAGCTGCCCTTGTCCGGCACCTATCTCTTATTGTCGCCGCAGGAACGCAAGATTCCGCCGCTAGTCGCCGATGGCAAGACCAACAAGGAAATCGCGGAGATCCTGGGACTGAGCGACAAGACCGTCAAGAACTACCTCAGCAATATCTACCTGAAGCTGCAGGTGAGCTGCCGCTCGCAACTGGCTGCCGTCTACGCGCGCCACACCCGGTAATTGCGCGCCAGGCCCTAGGGCCGTTCGGCCCCATCCATGCGGCACTTCCGCGCTGCTTACTTTGCAAACACACTGTGTTTTATACAGATACATGATGTTGCTTATTCCAATTCATAATAACTACAAGCAAGGTAACCTTGTACAAGAACTTCTTCCGCCTCTCCCTCAGCAAAAAAATCTGCGCGCTGTTCAGCGGTGCCCTGCTCGTTGCTTTCGCCAACATCCTGGTTGCCCGTTCCCTGCTGCAGGACTTGAATGGCGTGGCGGAGACCGTGAACGTGGCGGGCAAGCTGCGCATGTTCAGCCAAAAGATCGCCTATCAAAGCACCAGGGCCTTGTCCCAGCCCTCGGCGGAGTCCCGGCTGCTGGAGCGCAGCATCGATGACTATGAGACGGCCTTGTCGGCCCTGGTCAATGGCGGCAGCGCGTTCGGCCTCAGTTTGCGCCGGCCGTCGGCGCAACTGAGCACGCACCTGAAGGCCTTGCAAGGGGACTGGGCACGCTACCGGCGCCAACGTCGAGAGATGGCGGCGGCGCCCGCCGGCACGCGCGATGCGGACGTCGAATCGACCAGGATTGCCGAAGCCGCAGCGATCCAGCTCGAGCGCGCCGAGCGGGTCGTCCTGGCCCTGACGCAAGAGGCTCAGCAAGCGCAGGAAACCGCCCTCACGCAGATGGCGGCCTTGCTGGCGATCGACGTGGCCGCCCTCGCCCTGGCACTGGCAAGTGTGCGCCGCAAGGTGGTCTATCCCCTGCGCGCGCTGGCGCAACAGAGCCTGGCGCTGGCGCGCGGCGACTACCGCGCCCGGGTGAGCTTCAGCTCGCAAGACGAGATCGGGCAACTGGCGCTGGCTTTCAACCAGAGCGCCGAGCGGATTGGGCAATTGGTCAGCGACCTGGAGCGCGACCGGCACAGCATCCGCCAGGCCGAGCTGACCTTCCGCGGCCTGGCGGAAAATACGGTGGTGGGCGTGTACATTGTCCAGGACGGGCGCTACCGCTTCGTCAATCCGAAGATGGCGGACATGTTTGCCTATGGCCGCGAGGAGATGATGGCGGCCAGCGCGCTGGACCTGGTGGTCGACGACGACCGCGACTTCGTCGAACAGAACATCCGCCGCCGCATCAGTGGCGAAGTGCGCGAGGTGCGCTACGAGCGCAGCGCGCGGCGCCAGGATGGCAGCACCTTCGACGTGGAAGTCTATGGCTCCAGCATGGAACTCGACGGCGCGCCTTCGACCATCGGCATCATCCTCGACATCACCGAGCGCAAGCGGGTGGAACGGGCGATGCGCCTGCAAAACGCCTGCAGCGAAGCGGTGATCCGGGCGACCGACGCCGGCGCACTGCTGGAGCAGATCTGCCGGATCGTGCATGAGGTAGGCGGCCATCCGTATGTCTGGGTCGCCTTCGCCGGCGATGCTGGCGCGCCGCGCGCGCGCGTCGCGGCGCTGGCCGGCGCCCGGCCCGAGGCGCTCGCCGCGGCGCTGCGGCAAGCCGATGCCAGCGCCGAAGCCGGCCATGACACGACGGCCGCGACGATCGCCGCGGGCTGCACCATGATCGCCAATGACATCCGCGACAACCTGGCCTGCCCGGCCTGGCAAGGCTTTGCCGCCGCCTGCGGTGTGACATCGGTGATGGCGCTGCCGCTCAGGGCGGGCAGCGAGACGATCGGCGCGCTCAGCGTGTATGCCGCGACGCCGAATGCCTTCACGGTGGACGAAAAGAAGATCATGGAACGGCTGGCGGACAACCTGGCGTACGGCCTGGCGGCGCTGCAGGCCGACGCGGTGCGCAAGCGCTACGAGCTGCAGCTCGAATACGGCGCCAACTATGATGCGCTGACCGGACTGGCCAACCGCAATTTGCTCAGCGACCGGCTGCGCCAGGCGATCGCCAACGCGACGCGCAGCGGCAAGCTGGTCGGTATCCTGCTCCACGACCTCGACAATTTCAAGGTCATCAACGACAGCCTGGGCCATGACGCCGGCGACGCCCTGCTCAAGGTGGTGGCGCAGCGCATGCGTGCGGTGGTGCGCGAGACCGATACGGTCGCCAGGCTGGGCGGGGACGAATTCGTGATCGTGATCCCCGAACTGGAGAGCGCCAACGAGGCCATGGTGGTCGCCAACAAGCTGTTGAACGCGCTGTCGAAGCCGTTCACGGTGGAGCAGCAACAGGTCTATGTCAGCGCCAGTATCGGAGTGAGCCTCTATCCCCGCGATGGCGAGCAGGAACAGACGCTGTTGAAAAATGTCGACCTGGCGATGTACCGCGCCAAGCGCGAGGGACGCAATACCGTGCGCTTCTTTACGGAAGAACTGAACGCCCATAACCGCGATCGGCAGAAGCTGGAAACGGCACTGCACCACGCGCTGGAAAACGCCGAATTCGACCTGCACTACCAGCCGAAAATCAACTACCACAGCGGCGCCATCACGGGGGTGGAAGCGCTGGTGCGCTGGAACCATCCGACGCTCGGCGTCATCGCGCCGTCCTCCTTCATCCCGCTGGCCGAAGAGACCGGCCTGATCGTCGAACTCGGGGCCTGGGTGATCCGCACCGCATGCCGCCAGAGCCGCGCCTGGCAAGATGCCGGCGGCGCGCCGGTGAACATGGCGATCAACCTCTCGGCGCGCCAGCTCGATCCCGACCTGCTGATCAACACGGTCGCCGACGCGCTCAGAGCGACGGGGCTGGCGCCGGAACACCTGGAACTGGAGCTGACCGAGACGGCGATCATGCCCGATGCGGTCGAAGCGATCGGCATACTGTCGGACCTGAAGTGCCTGGGCGTGCGGCTCTCGCTGGATGATTTTGGCACCGGGTACTCCTCGTTGAATTACCTGCGCCGTTTCCCGCTCGACTCGATCAAGATCGATCGCTCCTTCATTCAGGGCGTGGCCGACAGCGCGAACGACCGCGCCATCGTCAAGACCATCGTTGCCCTTGCGTCCAACCTGAACATGAATGTGATCGCCGAGGGCGTGGAGAGCCGCGCCCAGGCCGATTTTCTGAAACTGCATGGTTGCCATGAGATGCAGGGCTATTACTTCGCCAGGCCGCTTCCCGCGCCGCAAATAGCCGAGCTATTGGCGAACCACGCGATGAGCAGACTGCAGGCCTGAAAAAGCTTCGATTAACAACCCGGGAGAGACCGCAATGAAAAGAGTCAGGCTGAGCGTTGGCATGCGTTTGGGACTGGGATTCGGATTGGTTCTGTTCATGATGATGGCCGCGATGGTGAGCGGCCTCCTTCAGCTGGACAGCATCGACAGGCTGAACACCAGGATCATCGACGAGAACTGGGTCGAGGCGGACGCGGCCAACGTCATCAATGTCACCATGCGCGAAAATGCCAGGCAGACCATGCAGCTGTTCATCGCTGCGGACAAGATGCAAGTGCGCAAAATCAATGAGCGCATCGCGCTCAATAAGAAGGTCATCACCGAAGCGCTGGCGACACTGGACAGCTTGATCGCGACGCCAGATGGTCGAACCCTGCTGGCACAGATCAAGCAGCGGCGCGCCGCGTATGTGGCCTCGTTTACCCAGGTGGAAAGCCTGCTGGCCCAGGACAAGCGGGAGGAGGCGGTCGCGTTGATGAATCGGCAAACCTTGCCCATCCTGAATGCTCTGCAAGGACAGGTCAATGACCTGTCTGACTTGCAAAAGAAAATCGTTGAAGCGAGCAGCGCCAACGTCAAGTCCCGTATTCGCCTGGCGTTCAAACTCATGCTGTCCTTGGGCGCCCTGACTTTTGCCATCGCCATTGGCGCCGCCTTCCTGATCACCCGCGGCTTGTTGAAGCAACTGGGCGGCGAGCCCGATTATGCCGCCGCCATCGCCGGCCGGATTGCGCATGGCGATTTGACCGTCGCCGTCCACACGCATCAGAATGACCGCTCGAGTTTGCTGTTTGCCATCAAGACCATGCGCGACAGTTTGGCCGGCATCGTCGGCCAGGTGCGCAGTGGCACCGAGACGATGGCGACTGCCTCCAGCCAGATGACAAGCGGCAACCTGGATCTTTCCGCGCGTACCGAGCAGCAAGCCAGTTCGCTGGAAGAGACCGCGTCTTCGATGGGGGAGTTGACCAGCACGGTGAAACAAAACGCGGCGCATGCCGGCCAGGCGAACGGGCTGGCCATGTCGGCGTCCGACGCGGCGATCGCAGGTGGCGCGGCGGTGGCGCAAGTGGTCGGCATGATGGGGGCGATCAGCGCCTCGGCGAAGCGGATCGTCGACATCATCGCCGTGATCGATGGCATTGCATTTCAAACGAATATCCTGGCCTTGAACGCGGCGGTGGAAGCCGCGCGCGCCGGCGCGCAAGGGCGGGGTTTCGCCGTGGTCGCCGCCGAGGTGCGCAACCTGGCGCAGCGCTCGGCCGCCGCCGCGAAAGAAATCAAGTCCTTGATCGGCGATTCGGTGGAAAAGGTCGCGCTGGGGACCGCCATGGCCGACCAGGCCGGCGCCACGATGGATGAAATTGTCGCTCGCGTGAAACGGGTGACCGCGATCATGGGCGAGATCACGAGCGCCAGCCAGGAGCAGACCGCCGGCATCGAACGGATCAACCAGGCCATCGCCCAGATGGAGCAAGGGACGCAACAGAACGCGGCGCTGGTGGAAGAGGCGGCCGCCGCCGCGCAATCACTGCAGGACCAGGCGGGCAGTCTCACCAGGGTCGTGAGCGTCTTTGTCGTGAATGCCGAGCGCACCAAACCAAGGGCGAAGCCGGTGCCGCCACGCCGCTACAATGTCTCTCACTGGCTTGCAGGAGGAAATCATGGCCACGAATACAGTAGTCCGTCCCCGAATTGACAAGCAGATTAAGGAAGAGGCCGCCGCCGTCCTTGCGCCGACGGGGAACTGGCGAGCAGGACGCCAAACGCCGCGGCTCGGGCCGTACCGGAAATCGACCGCGGCCGAGGACTACGAATTCCAGAAACGACAACGGCGATCTGCATGGATCGGCGTCGCGTTAGGTATGTTCTGGTGGCCCGGGGCGGAATCGAAGCACCGACACAAGGATTTTCAATCATCGCGTCTGTTTTGGGGAATTCTCTTCGTGACATCCAGGGTTCAGGTGTTCGATTGTGCCATTGTGACTGACGACGATCATTGTGCCGGTTGCTGTTGCCAGGGCGCGGGCACGCTGCGCTGCCCTTTCCATGGCGACCTGAAAGTCGTAAATCACGCGTCGACGATTGGCGCATAGAGCTAGCACGTAAGTATCAGAGCGCGGGGTGATACACTGCGCCCTTCACTTCAAAGCTACTGCCATGACCAACAAAAAACAGCCTCCTGCCAAACAGCCAGCCGAGGGGCTCACCGGTCGGGTGGCAAATCCCTTCCTGAGCGCCGAGTTCTATAAACGGATGCGCGACTATACCGAACGTGACGCCGCCTTTTCGAAGGAGTTGAAGGCCATCGGCGAAAGCGGCGCCGGCAAGCGAAGCACCGACATGCGTACTGCGCCGTCGCTGCAATTGCTGCGTACAGTCGTCAAGAAGGGATTATCTTTGGACGACATGTTGGGACGCATAGTGCAGGGTGTTGAACTGGGCTTGTGGGAATCGTGGCTGAGCAGCTTTGGTATCGAGATCCGCGGCGTCAACTACGCCAAGACTGAGCAGCGCAACGCCCGCCTGGCGCTCGACATGAGCTTGGCGTGCAAAGTCAATTCTGTGTTCGCCAACGCAGGCGTCGTCAACTGGCGCAGCCTGGTGGCGGAAGACTGCGCGCAAGTCCGGATTGAAAAACCGACCGAAACATCCGGCGCCAAAGTCTACGCCATCTTCTACCTGGATGCGCTGGGGAAGTGACGTGGCTTGTCGCGCTTGAGCTCGCTCCGACGGTGTCACAGCTGAAGTACGGGAGCGCTAGCGTAGACGACGGTGGCGTGGCGCGACCATGACAGCAAGCCGGCGGATACGCTGCTGCTCAGGCGTCAATGGCTTGCCCATCCCTGCCTGGCGATTTTGCTCAGCGCCGTACTGCTCTACCCAGCGAACAATGGCTGTCGGACCGATGTCCATTGTCTGGCTGACGTGCTGCAAGCTCTGGCCCTGTTCTTTGATCATGCGGACGACCTCTTGGATCCGCCATGACGACACCACTATCTATTTTTCGTTTTCAACTGGGCAACGTCGTCGCCACGGCTGGCGCTGATCGGCTGCTGCGCACCAGAAACCATCCACCGTTCTGGTACCTTGCGCGTCACCAGTTGGCAAGCCTTTGTTTGAGATGAATCAATCCGATACCGTTCAAATCGCCACATCATTGCGAATTAGCATGTGGCGTTGAATTAAAATTTTCCCATTCGGGGAGGCTCATGAAACATCAAGGGCGAGGCGTGATCCGCATAAACGATCGGACCGACCACGGTGGCAAGGTTGTCGGTGCTTCGTCTGGCACGATCGTAATGGGACAGCCGGCGGCACTCGAAGGCGATATGACATTCTGCCCCCGCTGCAAGGGCACGTTCGCAATCAAGACCGACCGCCAAGGCGCAAAGCACGAAGGCAGGCACTACGCCTACCATGGCGACGTTGCCGAGTGTGGTGCGCGCCTGCTTTCATCGTTGTCGCCGCCAACTGATGCTGGCATGGCTCAAGCAAGCGGTACTATGCCAACGAGTGTGCCGAGCATGGCTACCGTGCCTGACCCAGTCAGCCAGTACACCGACAGATTCTTGCTGATCGACAGTGAGACGCGCGAGCCGCTGGTTCGCTGGTCATACGAGGTAAAGCACGAGTTCGATTCGGCCGGGGCCGGAAAAACTGATCCTGATGGTGTCACAGAAAGGCTAAAGATATGACAAGAGGGACTCTGGGTTCGCTGACGGTCGCCGTGTTGTTGGCAGCGTGCACCACTCAGCCTACATACACGCCGTACGCTGGTCCGGTGGCCGCGCCGCAGGTGGTCTACCGCATTGATGCGCACCGCTACTTTGAGGTGGTCCCGCTGGAGCATTTGTCATGCGCGAGGGCGCGGTTGTACTACACCGACACGGCGCGCGGCATTCATGTCGATGTCGCGAGCTGGGATCGCTTGAGCAACAAGGGCAGGTTTGTCATTGACGCTGCCAATGAGGAATATCTGGTCACGCCCGTGGTCCAAAGCAGTCCGGATTGCCAGACAGGCGACAGTGCAAGTTACCTATGCGCAGACCGCATTCGCTACTCACAGGATGCGGGCCGCACCTGGAAGGCAACCAGAACTTATAGCGGCTCGTCAACCTATTTGATTGGCCCTTTACTGTTCATCCACAGCCGTGACTATGGCGGCTGGCGTGTGAGTATCGCGGGCACCGTTCCAGATGATAAGAGGTGGGAGGAATACGGGGCATCGGAGCACGAACCCGTTCCCGCGCAAGCGCCACTGGACGACCACTTCCACTGTGATCGGAATGGAAAGGACACGCGATCATGAGTAACGAATTTAGCACCCTTGCCAGCATTAAGCCAAGCAAGGGCAAGGCCCAGTGGTCGCAAGCCAAGTTTGTCAGGACTGAAGTCAACGAGGCGGAGCGAGTGAAGACGCACGTCATGTCCGTTTCCTGCCTTCTGCCGGGTACGATCGTCTTCGTGCATGGGGTGAATTCGGACGGCGAGTGGTATAGGCAGGCGGCGGGACAATTTTGTGAAGGTCTAAATGCACGGCTCGGCCGTAGTGACTTGAACGGTAGCGACGGTTACGATAAGGAGACGAAGCGTTTTAGGTCGAGGAACAACGAGGGTAAGCGCTACCTGCGACCAATTATTCCATTTTACTGGGGCTACAAGCTTCAGCCCGGCGACGAGCAGCGGTATCCGGGCATCTTCCACGGCAAGGATAGTGCATGGGGCGGCGGCCCGTTCCAGAACGGCACCAACAACCTGCTTCAGTTCTGGCAGGATGGTTTCAAACGCAGTGTGCTTGGCGGGCTGATCGACCTCCAGCACCTCAACGCCGACATCACCCGGCAGTTGCAGGATGCGCCGCCGCGCGCCTACTTCGTGCATGCGGCAAGGCGGCTGGCCCACCTGATCGACACAATCCGCGAAGACTTCCCAAACGAACCCTTGAATATCGTGGCGCACAGCCAGGGCAACATGATCGCCTTGTGCGCCACGCTCTGCGTGCAGCGCCGCGCCCCTGACACGCTGATCCTCAACAGCGCACCGTACTCGTTCGACGTCAAGATCACTGACTGGCTGGCGATGGCGAACGGCTGGTCTGGCGTCCAGAGTACGAAAGCGCGCCTGCGCACCTTCGAGGCCGTCGCGCGCAAAATTGCCGCCGCCGCGACAGACTACAAGGACGACGAGACGAACGAAAAATGCGGGCATGAAGGCGTGGAGGGATTGACGACCGTTCATGTACACCATGAACCTGAGCGGGACGACTGGCACAAGCAGATCGGCTGCGGCGCCGTGAACGGCTCCGGCAAGAAATGGCATGAATGCGAGCATGCCGGCCGCGACAATCGCGGAAAGGTTTTCGTCAACTTCAACCCGCATGACAGGGTGATAGGCATCGCAGCAATCGAAGGGATCGGCTGGCGCGGCATACCGGAGCGCATCCTTGGCGAGGGAAGCAAGTCGCTGCCGAACGTCTACCAGCGCGTGTTTGCCCGCAACAGCGGCATCGGCGACGTTCCAGCGCTTGGTGCCAAGACGAACTACTGGTTCAGCTACTTCCACACTCAGATGAATGTGGCCGAGGACGTGACGACCGGGAGCGGCACACGCCTCGTGACATCGGACGGCAGCCCAGTCCAGACGCGGAATGACTACCTCAAGACTTACGATGGCAAGCACGCCAGCAAATTCTGGAACATCTTGCCGGACAAGATCGCCGGCTTGTTCGGCGTGCAGGGGACGCCTGCGCCGCAAGAGCGCGTATGGATCAATGCGCCGACAGTGCCTGTTCCTGCCGTCATCGGCGAGGACTTCGACGAAGGGGCCGGTGCCTTCGATGGTCGCGACAGCGGCGACGCCGAGCAGCAGGAGGATTTCGCCACCTTTTCACGCCACTACGTGCATGAGCACGTAGTGGTCAACGGGCCAGGTGGCGCGGTCACCCGTCGCCAGGAGGCGCCTGATGAAGCAGCGGCGCGCTTGGCGCACTACGGCAAGCAGCCGGTGCCAAAGACCAATCACGGCCAAATTTTGCGCTATGGCGGTCTCGCCGGTCAGGATGGGTTGGTGGAAAAGGTGATCAGCTACGACCTCACTGTCGGTCAGGGCTACGCCTTCGGCGATGCAGACTACTGGCAGTACCTTCTTGACCTAGCAGACTGGAAGGTGAGCGATCCCTACTATCAGACCGGTGTGCTGCCACCGCCAGGGCCGCCTCCTGCTGGTCTCGACACCGCGACGGTGACGCCAAAAGCTGGTGGATAATTTTTTCAGGTCTAGTTGGTCTTGCGGGCAGTTGCCCTCGTCACGGGTTCGCGGCGGTGTGCGCCTTGCTAGCGGCGGTTCGTGAAAAAAAGAACATGCCGGCGCGGTTCCCCGCAATCCCCAACCTCATGCCATACCGCCCCCCTGTGCTGGTCATTGAAGTTCGTTTGGCTGGCTTGTGGTTTCCACAAATCCCCCTGTTCTCCCACTTGAAAACAGTTGCGTCGGCCTGTCGCAACCTGAGGTACCCCGTGCCCCTTTGACCCCGTGCCCCTTTCTTCAGTGCTTTGACTTGGCGAAGTAACCGTAAATGGACCGGCACAAGGACTGTGCGTCGTTAAATAAAAAAACGCCAACCTGCGTGGGTTGGCGTTCTGTTTGACACTGTTCTTGGTGGCCCGGGGCGGAATCGAACCACCGACACAAGGATTTTCAATCCTCTGCTCTACCGACTGAGCCGACCTGCTAGCCGACTTCCAGGGCGCCCTGCAGGCTTAGGTGCCGCCAGTGATCGTGTAAGGTTGGGACTTGGCCAGGCTGGTGGCAGCCGTACTGACGGCCGTGGTGAGCGTGCCGTTTGTGGTAGTCAGGCTGTTCGCTTTCAGCGTATCGAGGTCTTTGTCGGCAGCATTCTGGGTCCCCCCAGTCGGCGTCGTGATCGTAGCCGTCAGAAAATTCGTTGTCGAGAGCGTGACGTTGTAGGAAGTCTTGAAGAGGTTGACGAGACCGGATTGCGCGTCCGTCAGGGCCTTCGAATCGCTCAGGATCGCTTTGCCGCTGCTATTGGTCAGCAAATTGGCGGCCGTCGTGCCTGCGCGCGTGGCCAGGTAATCGGTCAGCATGTCAGTCAAGGGGGTAATGTTGGCCACGCCCGCGCCTGGCGTCACTGAACGCAGGACGGTGGCGCCCTTGGTGGCCGTGAGTACGCATGGCCCTTTGCCATTGCCAATGCTGGCGGAGAAGGTCCCATCCGCGCCGGACGTGGCCGTCCCGCTACCGGTGCTGCAGGTCACGGCAATCGCGGCGCCAGCGAGGGCGGCGCCGACGGCTGAGGTTCCGGTGATCGTCAGTTGAGCCGGAGGCGCGACATCGTCCGAGCCCCCGCCGCATGCCGTCAACGCCGACATTGCCAGCAGCGCTGCGCCCGCGTGCCACCTCTTGTTCAATCCTGCAGTCGTTCGCTTGCTCATGTTTACTCTCTTTCTCGTGGTTTAGCATCCGCATCATATTATCCAGCGCGACAAAGTTTTTTTGCAAGGAAAAAAAGTGAGTCTGTGGCAAACGAAGAATTGTTCGCGATTTTCGTGGGGAGCCGGCATTCGCGATACCGACACGGTAACCCGGCGAAGCGTGCGCGGCGTCGAGCCGCAGACTGGTCGTCAGGGTGGTGCCGGCGACCGGGTAGCGCTGGTCGAGCGCAATCGCGGCGCTGCCGCCGGCGTCCTGCACCACCGACCAGTGCGCCGACGTATGGTCCTTATCCTTGAAGGCGCGGTTGCGTACCAGTTCCGCATACAGGCCGCCATCGTAGGAGAAGTTGATCTCCTCGGTCATCAAACCTTACAGGGTCGGGCTGACCGGCAGGCCAGGCTTGGTGAGGTCGATCCTGACGGCGGTCTGCGCCATCGCCGGGTAGGACGGGCCGGTGGTGAGGGCTGTGCTTACGGGGCACTTTTTATTGGCAAGTCGCGGAATTAACGCCGCTAGCTTTGGCGTTAAGTGCTCGATGACTCCGGCGTGGCTGACGACGATGGTGGTGCCGGTAGCATGCGCCAGTTCACGCGCACGTTGCGCCGCCCTTTGCATGGCTGGCTGAGAAAGTCGCAAGTCACGGTCCTTGGCTTGTTCAATGGCTTGCTTGTTCATGGGCGTTCGCTCCAGTTGATTAGTACCGGCACCGAACCGGCGTTGTCATACAAGG
This sequence comes from uncultured Oxalobacteraceae bacterium, assembly GCA_946479255.1. The sequence goes on along the minus strand of CAMLFK010000057.1, from coordinate 669 downwards.
CCCAAGCGTCTACACGGGGCGCATTCAGCCGTTCGAAATTCGTCTTGCCGGCAGCAAAGCGACGGCGGATGACGGATTCGGAAATGTGGTGGCCACCCCGCCTGACCCTTTGCGCTACGCGCGCGATGGCTTCTTCTGCGCTCGCCAATTGCAGGAAAATGAGTAATGATGGTTTCCCTCTGCGGGGAGGAAGATCTGCTCTGTCGCTGGGCTCCAGCGCAGACGATGGAATCGTGGGCGTACCGGAAATGGACCGACACAGGGACTTTGTGTCTTTGAAACAAAAACGCCAACCTGGCCAGGACCTGTTTGGCGCTCGTCAACAGAGAGGGGCGAACGGAAGAGATACCTGCGGCGTCGCCGGGCGCGATGGCGCCGATGCTGGTGGTGGAGAACCGAGAGCGCTTGGCCGGCGAAACGCGCCGGCCAGCAATACGTGAGGAATCGACCAGCAGCACCGGCTGCCGGTCGAAGAGCTCAAGCGGCCAGGCCGAGACTTATTTTGTCGACAGCACCAGCACCGTCACTGAATACGGCGCGAAGCTGTAGCTGAACTGCTTGCCAAGCCCGCTCGCCTTGCTCGTCACCGGCATCACCTTGGTCGGTTCGGTGATGGTGTTGGTGTCTTCCTTCTTCGCCGAACTGAGGACGATCGCCTTGCCTTCGGCC
>CAMLFK010000056.1 GCA_946479255.1 uncultured Oxalobacteraceae bacterium | reverse complement strand
CGGCGATGCCCATGCGGCGCAGCGGCAGCGCCAGCACGATCAGCGCGTCGCGCGCGTCTTCGGGGATGTTGAGCGGCTCGGGCAGCGCGTCGTCCTGCGGCAGGTTGAGCGTGGTGCCGTCAGGGAGCACGGCGGTGCAGGCCAGCAGCGCCAGCTTGCCCTGCGCGAGCAGCTGCTCGTCGATCACCAGTTTTGAAAAGCCCCAGGCATAGGCGCGCACGCCGGCCACGCGGGTTTCCAGCACGCTGTGCAGATAGCGATCGTGCTGCTGCAGATGCTGGGGCTGCAAGAGCATGCCCTCAGACCAGACCACTTTACTATTCCAAGACATCGTGTCCCGCCAATTTAAGTTTTTTGATTCGAATGGTGACGGCTCAGCGCTTCTGACGCAGCCGCTGTACCTGTTCTTCGTACGCTACACCGAAGGCTTCGCCAAACAGGCGCTGGAAGTCGTCGTCAGCCTCAGTCGCGAGCTGCCCGTAAAGCTCGACCATGCGGTCCCACATCTTGGCCTTGCGGTTCGATGCCAGCACCTTGTCCATCACGGTCGGCTCCTGCAGGCGCGCTTCGATGGCCTGCGGGTCGAAGCGTTTGAGCACTCCGGAGAGTGCTGCGCGCATGCCGGCCATGATTGCCAGTTCGTGCGCCTTGAGGTCGTCGAAGGCGTTGCCGAAGGCGCGCTGCGGTGCCATGTAGCCCGGCATGGTCCCGGTCATCATCTGCATCAGCGCACTGTCGGCGTCAGGGAAGAATTTGAGCGGGTTGTTGGCCTGCGACGAAATCATGGTCATGTCCAGGCGGCTCTCGCGCTTGGTCATGGCGCGCGCCAGCAGCACGCTCATGGTGCCGCCGGTGGCTTCGCGCAGCATGGCGCCTGCCAGTTCGGCCACTTCCTCGGCGCTGCGCCTGGTGTTCAGATCGTCCAGGCCCATGCCGCGCATGAGCGCCTGGATTACCGGATTGTCGGCGGCGGCCGTGCTCGATGACGCTGCCGCTGCTGCCACCGGCCGCGGCGCAGGCGTAGGGGCCGGCGCCGGAGGTGGTGCGGGCTGTGGCGCGCGGATCATCACCGTGGGCGCATCGGCGGGCTCCGGTTCGGGCGCAGGCGGCGCCGGTGGCGCGGCATTGACGCGCGGCGGCAGGAAGTCCGCCAGCGGATCGTAGTCGTCGGGGATCGCCATGGCGGGTCCCTGCGCGGGACGCGGCGCCGGGGCTGGAGTCGGCACATGAAACGCCGCCATCTGCGGCGGCACATGGTCGCTCTCGGCGCCACGGTAGGCCGGGGTCGTCGGCCCCGGGGCCGGCTGCGTACCGAACAGGTTCAGGCCGAGCGGATCGAAATTTGGATTGAGCGGATCGCCGCCCACATCCAGGATGCTGGCGCCGGCCAGCGAGTCGTCAGGGCTGACCGGCATGGGCGGCGGGGCCGATGCGCGCAGTGGCGGCGTGGGGTCGACTTGCAGGGGGGACGGCGGCAGTACCGGGGCGGCTTCGGACTCCACGCTGGCCACCAGCAGGTAGTCGCCGATGCTGATCCGGTCACCGTCGTTAAGCTGCACCTGGCGGCCGGCCCCCACCGGACGGTCGTTGACCATGCTCGGATTGCTGCCGACGTCGAGCAGGAAGTAGGCGCCGTCACGGAAGTCGATGCGCGCATGCTGGCGCGAAATGTATTTGGTGGGGTCGTCGAGCACCAGGTCGTTGCCGACCGCGCGCCCGAGCGCACCGCCAAGGCGGTCGAAGCGCCGGAACAGCGCCTGCGGCAGCGCTTCGTTGCGGTACGTATGAACGCTCAGAGTGATTGGCATCGGAGTCCTACCGTAAGGGTGATGCTTGCGGATCGGAAGCGCCGCCGCCGGGATTGCGCCCCGCGATATTGCAGGCTGAATTGCAGGTGATTATACCGTTGCATCATCGTAAATCCAAGCTGGGCTCAAGCCCCGCCGACCTCTTTCAAGAAGCGCTCGCGCTCTTCTTCATTGGGCATATTCTCGGCCAGCAGGCGGTAAAACTCGCCGGCGTTGCTGGTCAGTTTGGAGGCCCGCTTGACCATCACCTTGGCGATCGGGCCGATGTACGTCGCCAGCGTGTGCTGCGCCTTGTCCATCAGTTCGGGACTCAGTTGCAGCATGGTCGGCAGGTTGGTCAAACCGCTCAGCTGTGTGCCCACCGGGCCGGTGGGCGGATTGCGCATGCCGGTCGTGGCCAGGGTCGACAGACCGTGCTTCTTCTTGATGTCCTTCAGGTCGTTCTGGAACTGGTCGCGCCCCTGGTCCGAGCTGATATGCGGGAGCAGGCGTTTGCACAGGTCATCAAGGTCGATCGCTTCCTTGGCGGCGTTCTTGAGCACCAGCTTGGCGACCGGCCCGATCTGCGTGGACAGCGCCACCAGCAGGTCGGGCGCCAGGTCGGTCAGCCATGGCGGCGCGCTGGCGGTCAGGCCGCTGACCGCACCGGTGGATACACCGGATGCCTGGGACGGCGCGCTGCCGCTTTGCAGCGCCGGGCTGACTGGGGCCACCGGGCTTACCGGGCGCGCGGGGCGCTGGAATGCCAGCACGGTGCGTTCGTTGTCTTCCTCGGTGACGGCCACGCCGCCGTTGTGCTGCAGGTGGGCGGCGGTCAAGGCCTCCAGGAAGGCCAGCGCGGACGGATAACGTTCATCGAGCTTCTTGGCCATGGCCTTCTGCACCACCGCATCGAAAGCGGGATGCAGTGTGGGCTGGCGCTCGCTCGGATTGAGCGGCGTCTCGTTGATAATCTGGTGCATGACGGCCGATGCCGCGCCGGTGAAGGGCCGCACCCCGGTCAGCATCTGGTACAGCACGATCCCGACCGCGAAGATGTCGGAGCGTCCGTCCACGCTCTCCCCCCTGAACTGCTCGGGCGACATGTAGCTTGGCGTGCCAATCACGGCGCCGACCTGGGTCAGGGTCGAGGATTCGATCTTGGCAATGCCGAAGTCGGTGATCTTGACCTGGGCGTCGCCGGTGATGAGGATGTTGGCCGGCTTGATGTCGCGGTGGACCACCCCGCGCACATGCGCGTAGTCGAGCGCGCGCAGCAACTGCGTCATGCAGGTGATGCAGGCGGCCAGGTCCATCGGCACATCCTTGACCAGGAAAGCGTTCAGCGGCGTGCCGTCGACGAACTCCATGGCGATGTAGGTGTTGTCTTCGAGTTCGCCGAAGTCGTAGACCGCAACGATGTTCGGATGAACCAGGCGGCCGGAAGCCTGCGCCTCGTTCTTGAAGCGCGCTACCAGTTCCTGTTCCTGCAAGCCGTCCAGCAGCTCGCGGCGAATGGTCTTGAGCGCCACCACGCGCGCGATGTTGGCGTCGTACGCCTTGTACACCACACCCATGGCGCCGGAACCGAGCACGCCATCGATGCGGTACTTCCCAATCTTTTCGATCATTTAATCATTCTTCCAGCATTTTTAGCGCGCTTGCCAGGCTGGTACGCATACGGTTGAACGAGCGGCCCAGCGCACTGATTTCGTCATTACCCTTGGTGTTGATGTCGCCGGCTTCGAATTTGCCCATGCTGACTTCATCGGCGATGTGGGCCAGGTGGCGGATGCGGCGGGTGACGAACATGTGCACCATGACATTCAGGGCGATAAAGACCACCAGGAACACACCGAACAGCGAGAACATGAAGGTTTTGAAGATGTCGTTGGCACGCTGCATCGGCACCGCCATCGGCACCGAAATCACCTGCGCACCGATCACTTCGTTCAGCTTCCAGCCAAAGCCGTTGTTAGGACCATAAATATCGATCATGGTCTGCGGCGCCGCGCCCGGAGTACTGTGGCATCCCAGGCAGGCCGGATCCTTGATTTGCAGCGGCTGGGCGATGTACAGGGTGCGCCCGCCCGGCGTATCGCGCTCGCCCGAAAACTCCTTCAAGTCGCTCTGCTGGCGCAGCTTGTTCACCACGTCCACTTCCCAGTCCGAAGCCTTGTCGCGCGGGTTGGTCGGGTTGAGCGTGGCTTCCTTGTACGAGAAGTGCGGAAACGACTTGAAAATCGTGTTCAGGCTTTCTACCGCCGAGTACGAGGGCACCGACTGCGGGTGGAACTCGAACTTCATCTGGTTCTTCAACAGAGGCGCGATCTGCTTGGCTGTGTATCCGCGCACGCTCTTGGCCGCTTCCAGCAACAGGCGGGCGTTTTGCAGCGTCTCTTCACGCGCATTCTTCTTGAGCAGGTCGTCGGCGACAACGCCGGCGGCGAGAAAGCCGACCGCAAAAATAGAAACGAACACCAGGTTGAACTTGGCGGCGATCGAAAGCTTCATGTGATTCTCCTACAGATGTTTTAGTGAGTGCCGGGGTCAGTAAATGGTCGAACCATGCGTCACCGAAGGGCGCAGCAGGAACTTCCATTCGATCGTGTGCCCCATGGCCTGGTCCAGCTGCTTGCGAAACTCCGGGTCCGACAGGCGCGGCTTGAAGCGGTTGACGAAATTCTTGCGCACCGGGAGAGAGCTAAGCAGCCATGCGTCGACATCCTCGAAGTTCACCTCGCGTTCCTTGACCGGGGCAACTTTGCCGGCCTTGGGTACCGCCGGCGCCGGCACCAGCCGGTCGCGGAAATGGCGCGGCATCTCGGCCAGGAACTCGCGCGTCGGCCGCCCGGCCAGCAGCACCGGCTTGGCTGGATCCGGGTAAGCAAACTGCTCGGCGGTGAGCTTGAGCGGCGCGCCGGCCCTGCCCTTGTCGTCGATGCGCGCGGCCTGCTGCGCGCCTTCCTCGGCGAAAAGCGCGTCCTTGCCGGCCTTGCTCTGCACGATGGTGGCACCAAGCGGCAAGGTGATCTGCATGGAGCGCGTCAGCACCAGGGCGCGTTTCGGGGTGGCGGACAGCACTTTGATCCAGCCCTGCATCAGCGCCACTTCGGTGGCCGACTTATCGTCTGTGGCCAGGCTCAGGACGTATAGCCTGGTGTTCGGCCCCAGCGCGACGATGGTGTTCTTGCCGGCTTCGATCTGCACGCTGGCCGCGCCGGTTTCGATAATGTCGTCCTTTTGCACAGCGCTGCCGTTGATCCCCTTGTAGAGCGTGGCGCCGCGGATCAGCCGCACCGGCTGCTCGGCCAGGGCCAGGGTGGCCTGGGCCTGGGCCGCCAGCGAAGCGCCGGCCAGCATGGCGAAAACAAGCAGTCGTCGTAGTGTCATGGCGTTCTCAATTGATCTTGACCAGTGAACCTTCGATCGTCAGGACGCCGCCGGCCTTCACCGTTCCCATGCCGCTCGCTTCGATGGCGATCTGCGCCGACTTGATGGTGATCTTGGCCGGCTCGATCTTGATGGTGCTGCCGCCGACCTTGAGTTCGATCGAACTGGTGGCGTCGATCACGATCGTCTTGCCGACCGTGACGGCCTGGTCGCCGTCGATCTTGACGGTCTGGTTGCCGTTGACGGTATGCTTTTCATCGGCCTTGATGGTGCTGGTCAGGTTGTTGTCGATAGCGACAGTCTGGTCGTTCTTGACGTGGATCTTGCGATCGTTGCCGACGTCCAGGCTCTGGTCATTGCAGATCTCGACGGTCTGGTCGCCCTTGTCCTTTTTCTCGAAGCCGACCTTCAGGGTGTCGTTGTTCTTGACCACCCGGTTGTAGTCCTTCTCGGCCTGGACAAAAATCTCCTCGGCGTCCTTCTTGTCGTCCAGGCGGATCTCGTTGAAGCCGCCGCCGCCCTTGGTGGTGTTGGTTTTGATGGTCGAGCGGGCCGCCTCGTCCGGCAGCGCCGTCGGCGGCATATTGGTGGCGTTGTAGACCGAGCCAGTGACCAGCGGCTGGTCCGGATCGCCTTCCAGGAAGCTGACCACCACCTCCTGGCCGATGCGCGGAATGAACAGCTGGCCGAAGCGCTTGCCGGCCCAGGCCTGCGCCACGCGCACCCAGCACGAACTCTTCTCGTCGTCCGCGCCCAGGCGGTCCCAGTGGAACTGCACCTTGATGCGGCCATACTTGTCGGTCCAGATTTCCTCGCCGGCCTTGCCGACCACGATTGCGGTCTGTGGCCCGCGCACCAGCGGCAGCGGCGTGCTGAGCGCGCTGCGCCAGGTCGCCTCCTTGGGGATGGCGCTGAACTGGCAGTCGAACTGCAGGGGCGCCTCGGCCTTGGCCACGGCCTTGGCCTCGGCCTTGGGGTCGGGCTTGCCAAGTTCGGCCTCGAAACGGTCCGAATACACGCGGTAGCTGGCCGATACCACCAGCATCTCGCGATTCTGGTCGGCGCGCGGGTGGCCATCGAGCGTGAACAGGCCGCCCGGCGCGAGCGCCGCCGCGGTGGCGCCGCCCTGGACCGTCTGATAGCCCCCCTGCACCGATTCGATACGGGTCTTGGCCAGCGCTTCGCCGGGTGCGCGCTCCACGTAGGCGCCCGGGTAATCGTACAGCTCCAGATGGCGGGCCGCGTCTTCGTAGCTGCGCGCCACGGTCGACTTGACGGTCAGGTCGACCGCCGGGGTCTCGAAATTGAAGGCGCGCATGGTGTATTCGTCCGACAGGATTTCGCCGCCGGAGCGCCAGTCGTACACGCTCTCGCGCGCGCGCGCCTTGGCGGCGGGATCGGGAAAGTAATGAATCGAAGCCGACCCCACCACCGGCGCGTGGGCCGAGGGCGAATCGGCCAGTACCAGGGTGTGGCGTCCGTCCTTGTGACGGAAGTAGTAGTAGATGCCGAAGCGTTCCATCAGCCGGCTCACGAAAGCGAAGTCGGTCTCGCGGTACTGTACGCAGTAATCCATGGCCGGCGGCGTGGCCGACAGCAGCGCCAGGTCGTAATCGGCCAGCGTGTATTTTTCGAAAATCTTCTTGATGATCGCGACCGCGTCGAGCTCCTGGAACACCCGGCAGTCGGCCGAGCGGGTCAGGAACCACAGCCAGGGCCGCACGGTGGCCTGGTAGCTGGCGTAACGGCCGGCGCGCCCGGTCATCACGAAACGCGTGACGATGCCGTTCAGTTCGCGCACCTTTCCAGCGCCGACATCGACCGTGACCGACAGGCTCTGGCCCAGCACATCGGCGATGGTCAGGTCGGATTTTTCGCTCAACAGGTCGAGATGATATTCGCCCAGCACCGACATGCCGTCGTTGCCGGCCATGCGGTGAAACAGCAGCACGTCGGTGCCGAGCGGCGTGCTGACTTGGATATTGCGGTTTTCCTGAGAGGCAGCCATAAGGTCAGTTCAAAAAATAAAGGGTTGCAGCAGCGGCCGCGCTCACGGGATCATGGTCTTGGTGGTTGCCGGGTTGTTGATGCTGATGACCCCGCCCCAGTTGCACAGGCATTTCGAGACATTGTCCAGCGCCGGCATATTGGCGATCAAGACCGTCGGCGCGCCCGGCACCCACGGCGCGCTGGTGGCCGGAATGCAGGGCATCGGCGTGAGCACGCCCAGCGCGGCGGCGGTGGCCGCGGCGACGGTTGGATTGGCCGGCGAATTACACATCCCGAAGGGCATGATGTTCACCAGCGGCTTGTGATCCATGATGTTGGCGGCCGGCGGCCCCTCGGCCAGCACCTTGTTGGCCGGCAGGACCACCAGCGATGAAGGGGCGAGGCCGAAGGTGCACTGCAACAGGGCGCCCATCGATACTTGGCTAGGCATGGTCGTCTCTCACTGCAAAATACATATGCTCATACTGCGCCTCTCATACTGCGCCTACCACCACATCAGATCGAGATTCTTTTTGATATGGCCAACCGCAGCAATGGCATTCGACTGCTTCTTGTACATCAGGCTGATGTTAGGCGCCCATAACTCGTCCCACTTGAAGAAGTCATTGAACTGGGCAAGCGAGTGGTGCTGGCGCCATTTGTCGGCGCCTGCCCCGCCCTTGTCCTTGGTGAACCACGGGTCCAGGATGCACACGGTGCCATCGATCAGATTGGCGCCGGCCAGCACAACCGCGTGGCCGCCTTCCAGCTTGCCGCTCACCGCATCGCGGAAGCCGCGCCGCACATAGCATGGCCCATAATTCTCCAGCACGTTGTAGAGCTTTTGGATGGTCCACTTCTTGGCCGCTGGCAGAGGCACACCTTCAAAATTCTCGTTCGCTTTCAGGCTTGCATAGCGCGCGCCCATCCCCTCGGGATCTTTCGGGTTAGCCGCGTACTGGGCCGGGACACCCAGGCGCGGACCGGCTTCCCAGAAATAGCTGACCATGCAGGTCGAGGCATACCAGCAGCCGTTTTGCTCCGAGTGCGACACGTGGCCGGTATGGCCGCCGATGTCGAGTTGTCCGACGTGTGGTACGTCCAGCAGAATAAACGATGACATGTTAGCTCCTCCTCTGTTGAATAGTCGATTGGCTTAGGCGAACTGGTAATCGAACGATCAAAGCCCCTCGAACGGATCGATGTTTGCCCAGTCAGTCTCGAGCACCGCTTGCCAGCAATTGCCTTTTCCGTGTGCGCCACCGCCCGTGGCGTTGCGCAGATCGACTACCATGCCGACATGATCGCCGCGCGCGAAGTCGCTGGTGCTGACAAGGTCGCCGGCAATCCGCACATTCACGCCCGGTACGTCCCGCACATTGGCCGACGACCAGGAGCGCGCCATCATTTGCGGCTTGAAGATGTTGGCATGCGAAAGCTTGATGGAGCGTGCCATCGCCGGCGCATTGAAGGTGACGAAGGGCACATTTTCCCAAACCCCGACCACCTGGGCCAGGCCGCCGCCCAAGGAATGTCCGGTGACCGACACCCGGCGCCCGGCAGCCACCTGTTTGGCTGCCTTGACCATTGCCCGCGCCGACGAACATTGATTTGGCAGTATGCCGAAACCAATCCTGATGTCCGCAGAAAGATCGCTGAGGAATTTCCCTATTTGTTTAGGATTGGTACCGCAGCAGCCTACCACCACGTCGGTATCGTTTTGCCAGATGCCGCCCTGGAAGCCATCGCCCCAGAAAGTGCCGCTCTCCCACTTCTGCACGCGCCAGTCATCCACCATATGCCCGGGCGGCTCCGCATAATACTGCGCCGTCGCTTTGAAATAGGCCGCGTAAGCGATTTTTGCGTAGTCAAGACAGTTGGCCATGCACGTTTTCCTCTTTCAGATTCAGGCGAATTGGTAATCGAACTGCCCATCCTTGACGCCAACCTCCACGCCGGCGATCGGCGTACCGCTGATCATCCGGTTCAGGAATTCGCGCGAGATATCGGGCAGCATGGTGTTGGTCAGGATGGCGTCGATCATGCGCCCGCCCGACTCGCTCTCGGTGCAGCGGGAAACCACCAGCTTGACCACGTCGCCGGTGTAGTTGAACGGGATCTTGTAGCGCGCCTCGACACGCTTCTTGATGCGGTTCAGCTGCAGGCGCACGATCTGGCCGAGCATCTCGTCCGACAGCGGGTAGTAAGGAATCGTCACCAGGCGGCCCAGCAGCGCCGGCGGGAAGATCTTCAGCAGCGGTTCGCGCAGCGCCTTGGCGATGCCTTCCGGTTCCGGCATCAGTTCCGGATCCTTGCACAACTGGGCGATCATGTCGGTGCCGGCGTTGGTGGTCAGCAGGATCAGGGTGTTCTTGAAGTCGATGAAGCGCCCTTCGCCGTCTTCCATGAAGCCCTTGTCGAACACCTGGAAGAACATCTCGTGCACGTCCGGGTGGGCTTTTTCCACTTCGTCGAGCAGCACCACCGAATAGGGCTTACGGCGCACCGCCTCGGTCAGCACACCGCCTTCGCCGTAACCCACGTAGCCCGGCGGCGCGCCCTTGAGCGTCGATACCGTATGGGCTTCCTGGAATTCACTCATGTTGATGGTGATGAGATTCTGCTCGCCGCCATACAGCGCTTCGGCCAGCGCCAGCGCGGTTTCGGTCTTGCCGACGCCCGAGGTACCGGCCAGCATGAACACGCCGATCGGTTTGTTCGGGTTGTCCAGGCCGGCGCGCGAGGTCTGGATGCGCTTGGCGATCATCTCCATCGCATGGTCCTGGCCGATCACGCGCTGGCCCAGCAGGCTGCCGACCTTGAGGATGGTCTCCATCTCGTTCTTGGCCATGCGGCCGACCGGAATGCCGGTCCAGTCGCCGACCACGCTGGCCACCGCCTGGTAATCCACGGTCGGCAGGATCAGCGGGGTTTCGCCCTGCAGGTTCGCCAGTTCGGCCTGCACCTGCTGCAGCCGCTCCAGGCGGGTGGCGCGTTCTTCCGGCGAGATTTCCACTACCTGGGCAGCTTCAGCGGCGGCGCCTGCTTCGAGCTTGCTGCCGGTGCCTTCGACCGGATGCACGCCGGCGCGCAGGCCGGCGCGCAGCGCCAGCAGTTCGTCGACCAGCACCTTCTCGGCATCCCAGCGTTTTTCCAAGCCGGTCAGGCGTTCCCGCTCTTCGGCCAGCAGGGCGCGGGCGTCGCTGTCGCGGTTACCCACGGCCACGCCGATGGCCAGTTCACGGCCGATGATGCCCAATTCGGTTTCCAGCGCTTCAATGCGCTTGCGGCTGTCGTCCACTTCGGCCGGGGTAGCGTGCAGGCTCACCGCCACGCGCGCACAGGCGGTGTCGATCAGGCTGACCGATTTGTCGGGCAGCTGGCGCGCAGGAATATACCGGTGCGACAGCTTGACTGCCGCTTCCAGCGCCTCGTCGAGAATTTGCACCTTGTGGTGCTTTTCCATGGTGGAGGCAACGCCGCGCATCATCAGGATGGCGCGCTCTTCGCTCGGCTCGTCGACCTGCACGGTCTGGAAACGGCGCGTCAAGGCCGGGTCTTTCTCGATGTGCTTTTTGTATTCGGCGAAGGTGGTCGCGCCAATGGTGCGCAAGGTGCCGCGCGCCAGTGCTGGCTTGAGCAGGTTGGCGGCATCGCCGGTGCCGGCCGCGCCGCCGGCGCCGACCAGGGTGTGGGTCTCGTCGATGAACAGGATCACCGGACGGGTGCTGGCCTGGACTTCATCGATCACCGAACGCAGGCGCTGCTCGAACTCGCCTTTCATGCTGGCGCCGGCCTGCAGGAGGCCGATATCGAGCGAGCGCAGTTCGACTTCCTTCAGGCTTGGGGGCACGTCGCCGCGCGCGATGCGCTGGGCGAAGCCTTCCACCACGGCGGTCTTGCCGACGCCCGCTTCGCCGACCAGGATCGGATTGTTCTGGCGGCGCCGCATCAGGATGTCGACCACCTGGCGGATCTCGTCGTCGCGCCCGACGATCGGGTCCATCTTGCCGCTGCGCGCCTGCTCGGTCAGGTCGACCGTGTACTTCTTGAGCGCTTCCTGCTTGCCCATGGCGGCCGGGGCCACCGCGCCGCTGGCTTCACCCGGAGCGCCGGCGGCCTGGAAGCCGTCGGTGGCGCCCAGCTGGGCTTCGGGCGAGCTGGCCAGCAGCGTGCCGAAGTCCTCGGCCAGGGCATCGATCTTGATTTTCTCGAACTGGCGCGACAGGCTGTAGAGGCTGTTGCGCAAGGACGAGGTCTTGAGCAGGCCGACCAGCAAATGGCCGCTGCGTACCTGCGATTCGCCGAACATCAGGGTGCCGAACACCCAGCCGCGCTCCACCGCTTCCTCGACTTGCGAGGACAGGTCGGTGACCGAGGTCGAGCCGCGCGGCAGGCGGTCGAGCGCGGCGGTCAGGTCGCGCGCCAGCGCCGCCGGATCGAGGTCGAAATGCTTGATCACCCGGACCAGGTCGGAGTCCTGCAGCTGCAGGATCTGGTGCAGCCAGTGCACCACTTCGACATACGGGTTGCCACGCAGCTTGCAGAACACAGTGCTGCTTTCGATGGCGCGGTAGCACAGGCTATTGAGCTTGCCAAACAAGGCGACGCGGCTGATTTCGGCCATTTTTCGATTCCTCTCAGTGTCTCGGGGTTATGCGGGTTGAGTGTTGCTGTGCTGCGGATGCAAAATGAGCTGGCGCGCGTCACGGGTCGGGGCGGCGCTATGCAGCCAGCTGGTCCAGCCCAGCCTTGCGCTGCGTCCCAACCCGAGCGGCGGCACCGCCGCCTGCTTGAGCTGGACGTTGATGTCCCAGTCGTAGGCCATGCCGGCGTAGTTGCGCACCCAGTCGCGCAGGCGCCGGTAGCTGTCGCCGCCGGGCAGCATGCGCTGGTAATCGTCCAGTTCAAGCGGGCCGACCACGACGCGGAATTTATGCTGGCAGTTCCATACCTTGGAGCCGAGCACGGTGGAGGCGCCCAGCACCTGCGCGTCCGGACCGGAGCGCAGGCGGCAGCAGGCGTCATCCGGCATGCGCATCCAGTGGCCAACGAACTGCAGGATGGTGACCGGCACCTTGAAATAATCTTCCAGGATCTGCGCCAGGCCGTCGGCATTGCGGTTGTGGGCGGCCAGGTGGCCGGCATAGTGAAACTTGGCGAAGTCGGGCACCGCGTCGCGCCGGCGCAGGCTGGGCATGCCCATGCCGATCAGCGAGCCGATATAGTCGGCGAAGCGGTCGCCGTGTTCCCGGTCCAGGTTCACCGTGGGCTGGGCGCTGGCCCAGGCGCGGTAGAACAGCGCGATCATCCGGTGATGGAAGATGTCGAGAAAGCGCGACAGGGTCGGGTCGTTGGCGTTGCGCAGGCGGTCGCGCACGTAGTCGGTCAGGTGCTGCGGCATGGGGCCGTTGGCGCCCATCAGCCCGAGGAAGTTGACGTCCAGCTGGGCGGCGGCGCCGTCGGCGGCCGGACGGAAGGCGCCCAGCATGGACGGAGTAAAAGCAAGTTCCGGCGGCTGGCCGAAGCGCACCGGATCGTCCGCCGGACGCAGCGACTGGCCGATGCGCGGCTTGCCGGCATGCGCGCACTCGAGCAGGCGCAGCGCGGCGAAGAAGTCGTAGGCGCCGGCATCGCTTTGCAGCGCGCTCAACCTGTCCATTGCGCGGTCTAGAGTATCTTGCATTGTCCCATCCTGGCCGGCCATTGCATCACCAGCCCGCGCCGCGGCGTGGTCACGCGCGTCTCGGTAAAGCCGTTGATGCTGACGTAGCGGGCGAAGAACTGCTCCAGCACCGCACCCAGCAAGAAGGCGCCGCTGCCTTCCAGGGCGGTGTCGTCCAGTTCGAGCGTGATCTGCAGGCCGCGCCCGAAGCAGATCGGGCCCGGCACCGGCAGGCGGCGCGCGATCGGCGCGCAGGATACCGAGCGCAGGCTGTCGATCTGGCGCTGCTCGCTGGCATCAAGCGGCTTGCAGTACAAGCGCAGCAGGTCCTTGAGGGCGGCGGCGCCCTGCTGGCGGTCGTCGTCGATCAGCGACAGGTAGTTGAGCGACAGGTGGCTGACCAGGCGCCAGGCCATCTCGCCTTCCGCGTATGACGGGGTCGGCGCGGTCGGCCCATCGATGCAGCGCAGCGCACGCACCGGCGCACCGGACTCGATGGTGAAGTCGGTCTTGGCGCCGCCCAGCGGCATGGAGAGCGGCAGGTCGCGGTTGGTGCACAGGGTGTCGACCCCGAGCTGGCGCAGGCTGCTGGAGAACGGTGCTTCGTGGGCGTCGACCAGGGCCATGAATACTTCGCTGCCGATGTAGCTCGAACGCGGGCCCTGGCGGCGCTGGCGCTCGGACAGCACGCGCTGCTGGCGGCGCAGCTGGTAGTAGGCGTGGCCCGGCTGGTCGCCCTGCAGGTCGTTGGCCGCGTGAAAGGGCGCGAACTGCTGCTGGGCGTCGGGCCCGGCCCCGTAGCCGGTGACGGCGCCCACCTGGTAGACCTCGAAGTCCATCGGGCGGGTGCGGTCCGGCACCACGTGGTACTCGTGCTGGCGGTCGGACAGGTGGATGCGGTCTGCGCGCTTGGGAAACAGATTAATCGCCGGCGTGCAGAACAGCGCGAAGTTGGCGGCGCTGATGCTTTGTTCGAGCGTCGCATCGGCGCGGTCGAACAGGACCACGATCTCGACCTCGGTATCGGCGCAGCGCGCCAGGCCCGCGCCCAGTTTGCCGATTTCGGCGAACAGGAAGCGCTGCGGGAAGGCGAAGTACTCCTGCAGCAGCCGGTAGCCACGGAAGGCGCGCGACGACAAAGGCAGCAGCGCATGTTCGTCGTCGAAGCCGAGTGCGCGGATGCTGCCGCGCGGCGCGATATGGTGCCAGCCGGCCGAGGGGGTGATCGGCATCACCACAGTGGCCACCGCATTGGCCAGCAATTGCTCGAGCAGGCGGCCGGGCAGCGCATCGCTGCCGCGCAGGTAGAGCTGCAGCTGGTCGAGTGCGATATCCTTGATCGAGAGGCCGGCGGAAGCTTTCAGGCGCAGGCGCAGGCCGGCCTTGATGGTCCCCAGGCGCGACAGGTCGAGCCCGCCCAGGTTGCCGGAATAGGTAAAGTAGCGGGCCTCGGTCAGCTCCACCGGAAACAGGGTGACGTCGTGCGCGGTGCGGTACTCGCACGAGGTCTGGTCGCCCTTGCCGAGCAGGCTGCGAACGGAAGTCTGGCGCGGCACCGTGAAGCCGGACGCCAGGCTGCCTTCCATCAGGTCCGGCTGCAGCTGCACCACCATCATCGAGGGCGTGGGCGCCAGGTACTGGGGGTAGACCAGTTCAAGCAGGTGGCCGGTAAACCGCGGGAATTCGGCGTCGATCTTGAGCTGCACGCGCGCGGCCAGAAAACTGAAGCCTTCCAGCAGGCGCTCCACATAGGGGTCGGCGCAGGCATAGGTTTCCAGGCCGAGCCGGCCGGCCACCTTGGGGAAGGCGGCTGCAAATTCGCCGCCCATCTCGCGCAGGTGCTGCAGTTCGCGCTCGTAATAGCGCAGCAGGCGGGTATCCATCAGCCGGCCCTCGTGTCTTCGTCGTACACGCGGATCTCGCCGAGCTCCAGATCGAGCTCGGTTTTCAGGTACAGGGTTTCCGGCAGCGGCTGGCCCCACAGCTGGCCGTGCACTTCGAATATCACCTGGTTGGGCATGCCGGCGCCGAGCGTGCCGGCCTTGACCAGCACCTGCACCGAGTCGCGCAGGATGCGCGGTTCAAAATCCCAGATGGCCTGGCGCAAGCGGCGCGCCACCTGCTCCATGTCGATGCCGGAAGCGGTCTTGCCCGACAAATCGGGAAAGCCGAAATTGATGACCGACTGGGCGGCCAGCGGGTAGTCGTCGAGCGGCTGCACGGCGGACAGGCCGGTGCTGTTGAACAGCCAGCCGAGGTCGCGCAGCACCGCGCGGCGCAGGCCGCGCATGGACAGCACGCGCTTGTCGCGCGGCTCCTGCGTCTGCCCGGCCTCGTCGTCGGTCAGACGGTCGAGCAGCGAGGGCTGCAGGCGGTCGCGGGCGCTCAGTTCGGCCATGCTTATTCAGTCTCGCCTTCGGCGGCCGGCGGCTGATCGAACACGATCGCACGGGTATCCAGCAGCGCATAGTCGGAGCTGTCGGTGGCGAACATGCGCTGGCCGAGGCCGAGCTGGCTGTCGCCCTCGTCCACCCAGTCGGTGGCGCGCGCGAGCAGCAGCGCGTCCTGGCCGCTGGCGATGGTGCCGGGGTAGCGCGATGGGATGAAGCCAATCAGCTCGCCGCCGTTGGTCAGGTTCAGCGTAGCGGGAATCCAGACCTGGTCGCGCAGGTCGCTTGGGGCTTCCGTGCGCAGCTGGGCGATATGCTGCATCGGCACCCAGTAGTAGTTACCGTTGGCGATCAGCTCGACGATGGGACCCAGGCGCGGATCGGCGTCGGCCAGCCATTCGAATGGGGTGCCATCGATGCTGCCCGCCACGGCCGGGGCTTGTTCGAGCGCGCCGGCGCGCAATTGCGCCGCGGGCGCGGCACCCTTTGCGAGCGCTTCGATCAGCTGGGCCATCCAAGGTTCGGGGCTGCCGAACAGCAGCGGTGCGCGCTTGCCGGCGAAGACGTCTTCGCGCCAGCGTTCGCAGCGTACCGTTTCACGGTAGGCGTGCACCATCGGCAGCGCGCCGGCGTCAAGTTCGGCGATCACGCCGAGCTGGGTCAGCGCGCGGTCCCACTGGCCGAGCACGGCCAGCACCTGGAACAGGAAGACCCGCAGTTTGGCGTCGTCCGGGCGCTTGCGCACATCTTGCTGCAGCAGTTGCAGGGTCTGGCCCAGCTGGCCGGCTTTGAGTGCGGTGAGGGCATCGGACATGATGGCGCTTTCGTGGGGCGTTGGGTATCTTGTCATACGGGGCGGCCGCGCCGCACCGGCGTGCAAGCCGGCGGGCGTGGCCAGAAGGACTGCTTAGAACGTGGCGTTCTTGGTCAGGTCCCACTTCTTCGGGGTACCGGTGGTGACCTTGTCGCCGCTGAAAGCGTCGTACTGGTAGCTGATCTGGGTGAAGTTCAGCGAGATCGATTCGCTAGGACGGTCGCCGCCGCTGCTGGCGGAGTACGAGCTGACGATGGCGTCGGTCAGTTCGATCTTCATGTAGACCTGCTGCTTCTTGTCGGCGCCGCCGGTCTGCAGGAAGTGAATTTCGGCCTTGCCGAGGCTCTTGCCGCAAACGGCTTGCATGAACAGGTCAGCCGAGGCGATGTCGGTCGACTTGGTCAGGGTCAGTTCGGAGAACGACGGATTGCTGGTCTCACGGTCGGCGCCGCCGCCGCTGGTGGAAATCGCGCGGCCTACGCCCAACTGCAGCGACGAGATGGTGATCCATTTTTCATGGCCGTCGACGATCGAGTCGCCATTGATAGCGGTGGCAAATTTAAGCAGAATCATTGTTCTTCCTTGGTTAGGTTAATAGGGTGAGAGGCCCTGATCAAACGTGGCGGCCCGTGACGGCAGGGCCGCCGTCACGGACACTGTGCTGCTTTAAGCCTTGGCCGACGGCAGCTTCGACACCAGGCGCAGCGATACGGTCAAGCCTTCAAGCTGGTAGTGCGGGCGCAGGAAGAACTTGGAGGTGTAGTAGCCTGGATTGCCTTCGACTTCTTCGACGATGACTTCGGCGCCGGCCAGGGGTTTCCTTGCCTTGTCGGCTTCGGTCGCGGTGGCCGGATTGTTTTCGACGTAGCGGCCGACCCAGTTGTTCAGCCAGGTCTCCATGTCGGAACGCTCCTTGAACGAGCCGATCTTGTCGCGCACGATGCACTTCAGGTAATGGGCGAAGCGGCAGGTGGCGAACAGGTAGGGCAGGCGCGCGGCCAGGTTGGCGTTGGCGGTGGCGTCCGGATCGTCGTATTCGGCCGGCTTGTGCATCGACTGGGCGCCGATGAAGGCGGCAAAGTCGCTGTTCTTCTTGTGCACCAGCGGCATGAAGCCGTTCTTGGCCAGTTCGGCTTCGCGCCGGTCGCTGATCGCGATCTCGGTCGGGCAGGTCATGTCGACGCCGCCGTCATCGGTCGGGAAGGTGTAGACCGGCAGGCCTTCGACCGCGCCGCCCGACTCGATGCCGCGGATCTGCGAGCACCAGCCGTAGTTCTTGAAGGAGCGGTTGATGTTGACCGCCATCGCGTAGGCGGCATTGGCCCAGGTGAACTTGGAGCTGCCGTCGCCGCTGGTGTCTTCCTCGAAGTCGAATTCCTCGACCGGGTTGGTCTTGGCGCCGTACGGTGCGCGCGACAGGAAGCGCGGCATCGCCAGGCCCACGTAGCGGGCGTCGTCGGACTCGCGGAAGGAGCGCCAGGCGGCGTGTTCCGGGGTCTGGAAAATCTTGGTCAGGTCGCGCGGGTTGGCCAGTTCCTGCCACGATTCCATCAGCATCACGCTTGGATCGGCGGCCGAAATGAGCGGCGCGTGGGCGGCGGCGGCGATCTGCGCCATCTGGGTCAGCAGCTCGACGTCGGGCGCGCTGTTGTCGAAGTAGTAGTCGGCCACCAGCGAGCCGTAAGGCTCACCACCGAACTGGCCGAACTCTTCTTCGTACAGCTTCTTGAAGATCGGGCTCTGGTCCCAGGCCGTGCCCTTGTACTTCTTGAGGTTCTTGTGCAGCTCGTTCTTCGAGATGTTCATCACGCGAATCTTGAGCGATTCGTCGGTCTCGGTGTTGTTGACCAGGTAGTGCAGGCCGCGCCAAGCGCTTTCCAGCTGCTGGAATTCGGGATTGTGCAGGATCAGGTTGACCTGTTCGGACAATTTTTTGTCGAGCGCGGCGATCAGGCTTTCGACGGTGCCGAGCACGTCGCCGGAAATCAGATTGGTGCCGGCCAGGGCTTGTTCAGCCAGGGTCTTGACGGCGCTTTCGACAGCGTCCTTGGCCTTGTCGGTCTTGGGTTTGAATTCTTTTTGCAGCAAGCTGGCAAAGTCGCTCGCCTCGAGCGTGGCTTCGCCGCCGGTCGCTTGCAGTTCATTGCTGGAAGTTGCCATGCAATGTCTCCTTCAGATATGGGTGCGGTAAATTGATGACCGTGGCGCTCACGCGCCGCGGCATCACTCGGGTTTCGGGGCGGAAGTCAGCGCCTGCATCAGGGCCGGTTCGGCCAGCAGCTTGGCGATCAGTTCCTCGGCGCCGGTCTTGCCGTCCATGTAGGTCAGCAGGTTCGACAGCTGGGTACGCGCTTCGAGCAGCTTGTTGAGCGAGTCCACCTTGCGCGCCACGGCGGCCGGGGTGAAGTCTTCCATGCTCTCGAAAGTGATGTCGACCGCCATATTGCCTTCGCCGGTCAGGGTGTTGGGCACCTGGACGGCCACGCGCGGCTTGATGGACTTGAGGCGCTCGTCGAAGTTGTCGACGTCGATCTCGAGGAACTTGCGCTCGGCGACCGGCGCGAGCGGATCGGCCGGCTTGCCCGACAGGTCGGAAAACACGCCCATGACGAACGGCAGCTGCACCGATTTTTCGGCGCCGTAGACTTCGACGTCATATTCGATCTGCACACGCGGCGCACGGTTGCGCGCGATGAACTTCTGGCTACTTTCTTTGCCCACGATTTACTCCTTCATGATTGAACTACGCGGCCGTGCTGCTGCCGTGCCCCATGCGGTACTGCGCATTCCTGTGATGCCTGTACTTCGGTTTGCCAACCCCCGGTTTACTGGTCCTCCGGCAGCGGGCCGCGGATCACCTTCAGCTGGCTGACGCTGTCCGGCGCCAGGTCTTCCAGCACTTCGAAGAAGGACTTGGGCGCCAGGCGTTTGGCACGTTCGAGCAGCATCGGTACCGGACTCGATGGCTCGTAACGCTGGTAATAAGCGAGGATCTTGTCGAGCATGCGCACCACGTCGGCGCGGCTGCCGATCTCTCCGCTGATGGCGGCCGGCCCGGCGGCGCTTGCCCCCGGGGCGCTGGCCC
This sequence comes from uncultured Oxalobacteraceae bacterium, assembly GCA_946479255.1. The sequence continues at coordinate 2,893 of CAMLFK010000056.1, read as the reverse complement.
CGCCCTCTTCCCCTTCGGCCGGCGGCGCCATGGCGGCATCCGGGACTGCCGCGGGCGCGCTGGCCAGCAAGTCGCGGATGCGGCGCAGCTGACGCGTCAGCGGGTCGAGGTTAAGCGCCTGCGAAGAGCCGACATGGCGCACCAGCGCCACTTCGATATTTGTCACACTGTCGTAAGCCTGGGTGGCGGCGCCGGAGGCGCTGGCCAGCGCTTCGGCCGACACGTCGAGCAGGGCCGCTTCGATCGATGCCATGGTCGGTGCGCTCTGGCCCTCCGGTACCGGGGTGTCGCCGCTGACCATGTCGAGCACGCGCAGGGACAGGGGGCCAAGGCCGGGCAGCACGATGAAGGTGGTTTCCTTCAGTTCGCGCACCAGGGTGGCGCCGTCGGTCAGCATGGACAGCGAATTGATGCGCTGGGTCGGGTCGTTGCCGTCGTCCGGGTCGAGCTGGGGGTGGATGCTGCTCCAGCGCTCGGCGACCAGGCGGTCGATCAGCTGGACACCGCCGGCAAAGCCGGGCAGGCCGTGCAGCGCCAGCAGGGCGCGCACCAGCGGCATGGCCACGCGCAGGTCGCGCGAACGGCCGAGCAGGTCGAAGGCCTGTTTTTTGACGAGCTTCCACTCGGGCGGCACGGCCGGGGTGATGGTGTCGCCGTACTGGACTTCCGGCTTGCCGACGGCGCTTTGCTCGAGCTCGAGGAAGGCGCCGTCGTATTCAAGGTTGGGGCCACAAGGGGCGTCCGCAGTCAACTCCTGGAGAAGTGAATCTACGTCGACAATGCTCATAGTGGAGGCGCGCGGCTAAGTTTTTGGACAAAATATTGGCGAACCCGTCGTCACGGCCGGGGCCGCGCACGGTTTTCTTTATATGCAGATTGCATGTCCAGAAATCATTTTCGTAGGACATATCTGACAACTATACGTCATTTTGAACAGACAACGTTAGGAAAAAATATGTCTTTTTTTACCTTGTCAGACCCTCGCCGGATTGACAATCAGGGCGAGGACGATTAATGCGCGTGAACCGGCAAGCCGGTTTTTCAGAGGGGAGGACCGACGTCGAGCTCGTCGTCAAGTGTGAAATCGCCGCGTTCGAACGCTGCCAGCACCTCGGCGCTCTGGCGCAGAAATGCTTCGGGAACGAGCACGCGCACCCCGCCCAGGGCGGGCGCGAGCAACTGGTCGGCCTGGGCGTGGTTGGCGTCGGCCACCACGGCGGGAATGCCGGAGGCGGCCAGGCAGCCTTGCACCAGGTAGGCGTCGGTGGGGATCAGGTATCTGGCGGCCACGAACAGGTCGCGGCCGGGAATGCGCTCGAGCTCGTGGCCGGCGTCGAGGTGCAGCGCGAGTGCGCCGCTGTTCAGATTTTCCATGCGCGCCCCGGTTGGTCAATGATCAATGGTCAGGTGGCCAGATTACACCAGCCGGGGCGCGCAGCAAAGTCTGATACTGCCTACACCGCGATCGCCGCCGCCTGAGCGGGAGCGCTGTCGGCACACAGCTTGAGGTTGGCGTGGCGCGGACCGGCCAAGTGCGAGGCGAGGAGCTCGCGCCGTTCTTCGAGCAGCGCGAACACGGCGTCCTTGGACAGCACATACTGGTCCAGCAGGGTGTCCTTGAGCGACTCGATCACTTCTTTATAGTCGCGGATCGCGCCCAGGGTGTAGCTATAGAGTTCGTCGGACTTTTCCTCGACCTGGCGGATGGTGTGTTCGCCGCTGCCCTCGTTCTTCAACTGGGTGTAGTCGATCTTCGAGCGCGAATACATCGACAGGCGGTTGACCATCAGGTTGAGCATCTTGGTGGCCTTCTCGATGTCGTTCTGGCTGCCGACCGAAATCCCGCGCGCGCCATAGAACAGCTCCTCGGCCGCGACCCCGCCGTACAGCTGGATCACGTCCTGCTCCAGCTCTTCCAGGGTGCGCAGCGAGACGTCGTCGCCGGACTGCAGCACGTAGCCGAGCGCGCCGATCTTCGAGACCGATTCGGTGGAGATCTTCAGCAGGTGCGACTTTTCCTTGACCTCGTCGAGCGACAGGCCCTGGCGCAGGTAAGGGTCGATCTGCATGAAGAAGTGGCCCAGTTCATGCAATGCCACCCGTTCGCGCTGCTTGTGCTTTTCGGCGGTGGTGGCGCGGTCGGTCAGGCCCAGGGTGGCGCGCTCGAAGGCGCGGAACATCAGGTCGGTATTGATGATGGCTTTTTCCTGGATCGAGATCATGCTGGCGCGCTCGACCACGGTTTCCAGCAGCGCGGGGCTGAGGTTGGCGGTCATCTCGGCGACCTGGTGCAGGTCCAGATTGTCCCAGTCGACTAAACCATCCTTCTTGCGTTTCAGAAAGCTTTGCAGCAGCTCGCGGCGCTCGCTCTTGTTCGGCAGGCGGAAGTTGATTTTCACCGAGAAGCGGCGCAGCATCGCCTCGTCCATCTGCGACGAGGCGTCGTCGAAGTTGGAGGCGACCACCCAGATGACGCCGGCGCCCTTGTCGCTGCGCACGCCGTCGAGCAGGCCGAGCAGCGTGTTGGCGGTGTCGTCTTCCCATTTCTTTTCGCCGCGGCCGCGCGGCATGAACAGGCCCTGCGCCTCGTCGAGGAAGATGATGCAGCTGCCGCGCGCGCAGGCCTTGCGGTGCAGCGCGTGCAGCGCCTTGGAGCCGCCGCCGATGTAGCCCGATTCGAGCGCCGAGGCCGACGCCTGGATCAGCGGCACGTTGAGGCGCTTGGCCAGGTAGCCGGCCAGCTTGGTCTTGCCGGTGCCGGCCGGGCCGGTGAGCATGACGTTGAACGGCTTGTCGATGTCGTGCTCGCGGTAGACGGCGCGGTTGCGGATCATGTCCTCCAGGTGCAGCACTTCCTGCTTGATGTCGGCCATGCCGATCAGGTCGTCCATGC
>CAMLFK010000055.1 GCA_946479255.1 uncultured Oxalobacteraceae bacterium | reverse complement strand
GCGATTTTGCGCCTGATGAACGAACTGCAGGAAGTGGCGGACGGCGACTTGACGGTGCACGCGACGGTGTCGGAAGACATCACCGGTGCAATTGCCGACTCGGTTAACTACACCGTGGAAGAGCTGCGCGGGCTGGTCGAACGGGTGACCCGCACCGCCGAGCAGGTGACCTCGGCGTCCAGCCAGGCGCAGTCGATTTCGACCGACCTGCTGTCGGCGACGGAACAGCAGTCGCGCGAGATCCAGGAAGCTTCAAGCACCGTTCTGAAGATGGCCAGCGAGATTACCGACGTATCGAAGTCGGCCAACGAATCGGCCGACGTGGCGCGCCAGTCGGTGGCGGCGGCGCACCAGGGTTCGACGGCGGTGGAGAACGCGATCAAGGGCATGCACGAGATTCGCGAGCAAATCCAGGAAACCTCCAAGCGCATCAAGCGCCTGGGCGAATCGTCGCAGGAGATTGGCGAGATCACCGAACTGATTTCCGACATTACCGAACAGACCAACGTGCTGGCGCTGAACGCGGCGATCCAGGCCGCATCGGCCGGCGAGGCGGGGCGCGGCTTCTCGGTGGTGGCCGAGGAGGTGCAGCGGCTGGCGGAACGCTCGGCCGAAGCGGCCAAGCAGATCGGCGCGCTGGTGCGCACCATTCAGACCGACACCCACGACGCGGTGGCGGCAATGGAAAAGTCCACCCAGGGTGTGGTTGAAGGTGCCAAGCTGTCCGACGCGGCCGGTGCGGCGCTGAACGACATCTCGCGCGTGTCGAACCGCCTGGCGGAACTGATTCAAGGGATTTCGTTCGCGACCGAACTGCAGGCGACTTCGGCCAACGGCGTGGCCCACAACATCCAGCACATCCTGTCGGTTACCGAAAGCACCCAGGACGGCACCCAGCAGACCGCCCGGTCGATTCAACAACTGGCGCAACTGGCGCAGGAACTGAAAAACTCGGTATCGCGATTCCGCGTCGCTGCCTAGGGCAACGGCAGAACTGCACCGGCAGAACCAAAGGCAGGCATGACCATGACCCAACACCCGCACGCCGCGCAATTCGATACCGCCCCGCTGTCCTGGGTGATGGGGGAAATCCGCGAGGCGCTCGAGCGCTCGGCCGCCGCGCTGCACGACGCCGCCGCCAGCGGTTTCGATGCGCGCGATATGGACGCTCACGACAGGGCGCTCAAGCACGCCAAAACTTATCTGCACCAGGCCCACGGCGCGCTGCAGATGGTCGATGTCGAGGGCGTTGGGCGCATGACCCAGGGTGCCGAAGATGCCATCGAACGCTTCAAGGACGGCAGCATCGAGTGCACCGCCGAGCGCGTGCAGCTCATCGCCGAGGCTTACCTGGCCGTCACCGAATACCTGGAAGAGCTGCTGTCCGGCGCTCCGCAGCAGCCGGCGCGCCTGTTCCCGTACTACCGCGCGCTGCAGGAACTGCTGGGCGCGGAACGGATTCACCCGGCCGACCTGCTGTTTGCCGACCTGTCCGCACCGGGTCCGATGCGCCGCGTCGGCACCCCGGCCGCCGCGCCAGACTACGCCGCCTGCCGCGCACGTTTCGAAAAAGCCCTGCTGCCATTTTTGAAGAGCGCGGATGCCGACGCCCAGCGCAGCAATCCACAGGCGCTGCAGGAAGCCATCGCCCAGGTGGCCGAGGGACAATCGGATAACTCCGCCCACACCTTCTGGCTGGCCATGCAGAGCTTCGCCGAACTGGTGGCGGGCGGCCAACTGGCCAGCAACCTGTACGTCAAGCAACTGTTCGGCATGATCAACCTGCAGATCCGCCGCCTGTCGCAAGGCCAGGCCGAACTGCCTGAAGGGATGCTGCGCGACGCGCTGTTTTTCATCGCCGCCGCGCCCGAGCCATCCGATACCGCCAGGGCCCTGCGGCGCGCCTTCCGCCTTGACGGCGTGGTGCCGGCCGACTACGACAAGAAGCGCTACGGCCGCATCAATGCCGAAGCGCTCAAAGAGGCCAAGGAAGCGCTGGCCCATGCCCAGCAGGCCTGGGACCGCTTGTCAAATGAGATCGACCCGGCACTGGAGACGCAATTCCAGCAGCAGCTGGAGGCCCTCGGCACCGCCTGCGCCAAGCTGGGCGCGCCCGCGCTGGCCCAGCTGCAGGCCGAACTGGCGCGCGCCGCGCGCGACTCCGTCATGTCCGGCCGCAGCCCGCAGTTCAGCCTTGAGATGGCGGCCGCCATGCTGTTTGCCCTGCAGGGCCTGGACCGCATCCGCCAGCTGCCGGACGATTTCGACGCCCACGCCGAAGTGATCGGCACGCGCCTGCTGGCGCTGGCCGCCGGCGAAACACCGCCGCACGCGCCGCAATGGCAGGACGAACTGTCGCGCCAGATCCAGCAGGAGCAGACCGTGGCGGTGCTCGCCGCCGAAATGAAAAACGGCCTGCGCCAGGTGGAAAAGGTGCTGGACGATTTCTATGCCGACGGCTCCAAGCGCCCCAGCCTGAGCCAGATCGGGCCGCTCTTGCACCAGCTCGAAGGCGCGGTCGCAATCCTCGACCAGGACGACGCCATGCGCGCGGCGCTGCACGTCAAGGAAGCGGTGCGCACCCTGGCCGCCGCCAACGGCGACCCGGCGCTGGAAGCGGCGTCCCTGCAGAACATCGCCCAGAACATCGGCGCCCTGGGCTTTTTTGTGGACATGCTGGCCCAGAATTTCGACGCCGCGCGCCAGCGCTTCTCGTTCGACAGCAGCGAAGGCATGCTGCGCGCGGTGCCGTTCGGCGAGGCGCCAGCGGCCGAAGCACCGGCCGAGCACGACGAAGTGGGCGAAGCATCAGTCGAACTCGCACCTGTTGCCCCGCTTCCAGCGGACGACGGCGTCGAAGCCGAACTGCTAGAGATCTTCATCGGCGAAGCCCAGGAAGTGCTGGGCGTGGTGGATGCCACCTTGCCCGCCGCGCGCAATGAGCCGTCCAGCCAGGAACGCCTGACCGTGCTGCGCCGCTCCTTCCACACCCTCAAGGGCAGTGGACGCATGGTTGGCCTTGACAACTTCGCCGAAGGCGCCGCCGCGGTCGAGAAGACACTTAATGTGTGGCTGTCCGAAAGCCGCGACGCCACGCCGGATCTGCTGGCGCTCCTGGAGCACGCCAGTGCCGAGATGGGCGCCTGGGTGGCCGAACTGGTTGCCACCGGCAGGTCGGCACGCGACAGCGCCGCGCTGGTCGATTGCGCGGTGCGCGTGATGGAAGGCGGCGCCTTCCAGATGATCGAAGCGGCGCCGGAAGAACCGGTCGAAGAGATCGTGTTCACCGAAGTGGCGCCTGAGCCAGTGCTTGAGGCTCCGGTCATCACGAACGTGATCGACTTCCCGAGCATCGTGCGGCCGACGCCGGTCGACGACAACACCAAACGCATCGGCAGCCTCGAAATCGCGCTGCCGCTGTATAACATCTACATGGCCGAAACCGACGAACTGGTGCGCACGCTGACGCGCGACTTCGGCGAGTGGCGCCATGAGCCGGAGCGCCCGGTGTCGGCCGACGCGCTCAAGGCCGCGCACACCCTGGCCGGCACCTCGGCCACGGTTGGTTTCAAGGCGCTGCGCGAAGTGGCGTATGCGCTCGAAATGGCGCTCAAGTCGCCAAGTCCGCGCCTGGACGACAGCCAGCGCGAGCTGCTCGACGATACGGTGGAGCGCGTGCGCCAGATGCTGCAGGGCTTTGCCCTCGGCGAGCTGGCCGAAGCCCAGCCCGACCTGGTGGCTCGCCTGGAAGCGCTGCGCGTAGAGCTCGAAGCGCAGGACGCGGCCAGTTATGGCGGCGCCGTGACCAATCTCGATGCGGAACTGGAAGAAAAGCTGCACGCGCTGTTCGAAGCCACGCTGGCAAGCATCATCGCATCAAAGCCAGAAGTGGAAGAGCGGGCTCCCGCACCAGTAGCCACGCCGGCCGCGCCGGCCGATGACATCGACGCCCTGTTCGACGACGATCCATTCGACGCGCCGGTGCTGACCCAGGCCGCGCCGCCCCCGGCCATCGATGCCGACGATCCTGACGATGAAGACGACGGCCCGGAGCTCGAACCGGAACTGATCGGCGAACCGGAACCCGAGCCGCCGGCCGAACCGCAAGCGCTAGCCACTGAAGAAGCCGGGGTGGCGGAAGCGCAGGTAGACGTCAAGGTCGAGGTGACAATCGGCGACGAGCTCGATGCCGACCTGCTGCCGGTGTTTATCGAAGAAGCCAGCGACCTGCTGCCGGAAATCGGCAACGGCCTGCGCACCTGGCAGGCCAATCCGGCCGACACGGCGCCGGCCCAGATGCTGCAGCGCGCCCTGCACACCGTCAAGGGCAGCGCGCGCATGGCCGGCGCGATGCGCCTTGGCCAGCACGCGCACGACATCGAAACGCAGATCGAGAACATGGTCCACGCCGGCACCACAACGCCGGCCGCCTTCGACGAACTGCTGGCCAACTACGACCATGCGCTGGCGCTGTTCGAACTGCTGCAAAACCCGGGCGGCACTGCGGTGCAAACTGCGCCGACCCTGGCTCCCGTGACCGACGAAGCGCCCGGACAGCAGCGCGCGGCGCTGGTGCGGGTACGCGCCGACATCCTCGACCGGCTGGTCAACCAGGCCGGCGAAGTATCGATCACCCGCTCCAAGCTGGAAAGCCAGGTCGCTACACTCAAAACATCGCTTGCCGACTTCTCGGAAAACCTGGGGCGCCTGCGCCGCCAGCTGCGCGAAGTGGAGATGCAGGCCGAATCGCAGATCGCTTCGCGCATGTCGATTTCCAGCGAACGCGAATTCGACCCGCTCGAATTCGACCGCTTCACGCGCCTGCAGGAACTGACCCGGATGATGGCCGAAAGCGTCAACGACGTCGGTTCCTTCCACGAAAGCCTGGGCCGCACGGTCGACAGCGCCGGCACCGACCTGGTCACCCAGTCGCGCCTGACGCGTGACCTGCAGCGCGACCTGATGCGGGTGCGCATGGTGCCTTTTGCCAGCCTGTCGGAACGGCTGTTCCGGGTGGCGCGCCAGACCGCCAAGGAAGTCGACAAGCGCGTCAACCTGGACATTCGCGGCGGCTCGGTGGAGATCGACCGCAGCGTGCTGGAACAGATGGCCGCGCCGTTCGAACACCTGCTGCGCAACGCCATCGTGCACGGCGTCGAAACGCGGACCGTGCGCGGCGCCAGCGGCAAGGCCGAAACCGGTGAGCTGCTGATTCACGCCAGCCAGCAGGGTAACGAGGTGGTGATCCAGTTCACCGACGATGGCGCGGGCCTGAACCTGGAACGCATCCGTGCCAAGGCGGTGGCCAACGGTTTGATTAAAGAGGGCAGCGAAGTCAACGACCTGGAAGCGGCCGACCTGATTTTCGAACCCGGCTTTTCGACCGCCGAGGTCTTGAGCGAACTGGCCGGCCGCGGCGTGGGCATGGACGTGGTGCGCTCGCAGGCCCAGGCGCTGGGCGGGCGGGTCGATATCCAGACCACCGCGGGCAAGGGTGCCTGCTTCACCATTCACCTGCCGCTGACTTTGGCTGTTACGCAAGTCGTGCTGACGGTCAGCAGCGGCACCACCTATGCGTTGCCGTCGATTCTGGTGGAGCAGGTGCTGCAGGTGAAAGAGGTGGAACTGAACGCCTTTCAGGCCTCCGGGCGCATCCAGTTCCAGGGCCAGTCGGTGGCGCTGCACTACCTGCCGCATCTGCTGGGCGACCCGGATGCGCGTCCGATGGTGCAGCGTTCCAGCCCGGTGCTGATGCTCAGGAATGGCAATGACCGCCTGGCCGTGCAGGTCGATGACGTGCAGGGCAATCGCGAGGTGGTGATCAAGAACGTCGGTCCGCAACTGTCGCGCATGATCGGCATCGCCGGCGCGACCGTGCTCGGTTCGGGCGACATCGTGCTGATCCTGAACCCGGTGGCGCTATCGCATCACCTGGATAACCATCCAGAATTACGTCCGCAGGCTGAGAGCACCCAGGCCTCCACGGTGGCAGCGGTGCCGGCGCGCGACTATGTGGTGATGGTGGTGGACGATTCGCTCACGGTGCGCAAGGTAACCCAGCGCTTGCTGGAGCGCGAAGGCTACCAGGTCATGCTGGCAAAAGATGGCGTGGACGCGCTGGAGCGTCTGCAGGAGGCGGTGCCGGACCTGATGCTGGTCGATATCGAGATGCCGCGCATGGATGGTTTCGACCTGACCCGCAACATCCGCGGTAACGAGAGCACGCGCGCGGTACCGATCATCATGATCACCTCGCGCACGGCCGACAAGCACCGCAACTACGCGCTCGACCTGGGCGTGAATGCCTATTTCGGCAAACCGTTCCAGGAAGACGTGCTGCTGGCGGCGATTTCGGGACTGTTGAAGCGCGAGATGCCGGTCGGTGCCTGACCGCCAACTGATGCGATGGAGCCGTCCCGACTATGGTGCCGGCGCCGGCGTCGCGCCGATCGCCACGTTCACGTCGCGTACGATGGCCGGCAAGCTCGATTCGGAATAACCCCGGTACACGGCCTGGATCTTGCCGTCGCGGCCGATGATGACCAGGTGCGGGATGCCGTTCACGCCATAGGCGCTGGCCGCGGTTTTATCCGGATCGTAAGAGGTACGCAACTCCATCTTGGCCATCGCGCGTACCAGCTTGCGGTACACATCGTCGACTTCGGTATTGATGGCGATGACTTGCAAACGGTCGCTGGCCTTGCGCTGCAAGTTCTCCAGAACCGGCAGCTCCTTGATGCAATAGGCGCACCAGCTGGCCCAGAATGACAGCACCACCGCCTTGCCCTGGTATTCCGATAGCTTGACCGCCACGCCTTTTAAGGTTTCGCCAGCGTAGTCCGGCGCCACGTCGCCTTTAGCGAGTGGCGCGGCAAACGCCGGCATGCCCAGGGTGCATAGGACTGCGGCGAGAATCAGGCTGCGAAAGCTGGACATGGTTGGCCTCTTATCAAAAAAGTAAGCGGCACGATACCACGTCCAGTCTGCAGGGCAGGCGTTTGGCGTTTAGTAAGGACCGCGGATCAACGGCCTGACCTGTTCCCGATACAGCCCGGAGAGCGCATCGTGCAGCATGGCGTCCAGGCGCGGCAGGGCGGATGCACTGACGTTCGCGTCCACCTGCGCCGGCGAGCTGGCACCCGGAATCACTACCGACACGGCCGGCTGGTCCAGAATCCAGCGCAAGGCCATTTGCGCCATCGTCATCGACGGCGGCACCAGGCGCGCCACCTGGTCGGCCAGGCCGATCCCCTTGTCCAGTTCCAGGCCGGCGAAGGTCTCGCCGACGTTGAAGTGCTGGCCGTCGCGGTTGAAGTTGCGGTGGTCGTCTTCGCGGAAGGTGGTGGCGCGGGTGATTTTGCCGCTCAACAGGCCGCTGGCCAGCGGCAGGCGCACGATGATGCCCACCCCTTTTTCGGCCGCGCGTGGCAGCAGCTCTTCCAATGGCTTCTGGCGGAAGATATTGAAGATCACCTGCAGCGAGCTCAGTCCTTCCTGCTCCAGGCAGACCAGGCCTTCTTCAACCGACTCCACGCTGGCGCCGAAGCGCTTGATCAAACCTTCCTGGCGCAGTTCGCGCAGCCATTCGAATACTTCGCCCTGGCGCATTACTTCGGTTGGAATGCAGTGAAGCTGGGTCAGTTCCAGCTGCTCGACGCCGAGCCGCTCGAGCGAGCGGATGGTGGCGGAGCGCAGGGATTCGCGGCTATAGCCATCCGGGTAGATGCCGGCCCTTCCGAGCTTGGTGGCGACCACCACGTCGCGGTGCTTTCTCAGGAACTGGCCGATCGAGCGCTCGCTGGCGCCGTCGCCATACACGTCGGCCGTGTCGATGAGGCGCACGCCGGCCTGGTAGGCGGTTTCCAGGGTTTGCTGCGCGATCTCGTTATTCCAGTCGTCGCGCCAGCCGCCGCCCAGCTGCCAGCAGCCCAGGCCAATTTCGGGTACGGTCAGGTCCTGACCCAGTTTGCGTGAATTCATGTGTCTCCTTGTGGTGATTTAATTGCTGATCTTGACGACCTGATAGCGCTCGATGGTCTTCCTGCGGGCCTCGTCGTGCATCACGATCGGTTCGGGATAGTCCACGCCGAGCCTGACCTTTTTATCGGCCAGTACATCGCGCGGGACGGTCCACGGCGCGTGGATTTCCTTGTTCGACAAGGCGGCCAGTTGCGGCAGGTAGCGGCGGATGAATTTACCCTCGCCGTCGAACTTCTCGGACTGGGTGATCGGGTTAAAAATGCGGAACCAGGGCTGGGCGTCGCAGCCGGTGGATGCGGCCCACTGCCAGCCGCCGTTGTTGGATGCCAGGTCGTAGTCGTTGAGCCTCGTAGCGAAATAGCGTTCGCCCCAGCGCCAGTCGATGCCAAGGTCCTTGACCAGGAAGCAGGCGGTGACCATGCGCAGGCGGTTGTGCATCCAACCGGTCTGATTGATCTGCGCCATGGCGGCATCGATCAGCGGGTAGCCGGTGCGGCCTTCGCACCAAGCGGCGAAGGCCTCTTGTGCTTCCGGCCCGGTGCCGAATTCGATCGCCTCATACGCCGGCTTGAAGGCGCGCTCGGTCACGTGCGGGTGATGGAACAGGATCATTTGGTAAAACTCGCGCCAGATCAGTTCCGACAGCCACACGGCCGCGCCTTCGCCGCCGCCGCCACGCGCAATCAGCTCGTGCACGGTGCGCACCAAGTGGCGGATCGACAGGGTGCCGAAGCGCAGGTGAATCGACAGGTAGGAGGTGCCCTTGATGGCCGGGTAGTTGCGCGCCTCGCCATAGGGCGCGATGCGCTTGATGAAGTCCTCGAACATGGCGGCCGCACCAAGCATGCCGGGCGCGATGCGCAGCTCGGCCAGCTTGGTCTTTTCAAACCCGATCTCGTCCAGCGAGGGCAGGCGCTCGTGCGGCGGGGGTGGTACGAACGCGCCGGCATGCGGCTCGACGGGAAAGGGCGCCATGCACTGCGGTTCGGCGGCGGCGCGCTTGATCCAGGCGTTTTTATACGGCGTGAAGACCGAGAACGGCTGCCCGCCCAGGGTCAGCACTTCGCTCTTCTCGAAAATCACCTGGTCTTTGCCGGCGATCAGGCGGCGGCCATCGCGTTCGAGCTGCTCGGCGACGGCCTTGTCGCGGGCGATCGCCTGCGGCTCGTAGTCGTCGTTGCAGAAGACGGCGTCGGCCTTCAGTTCAGCGGCCAGGCGGGGAATTTCCTCGGCGGCATTGGCGTGGCGCACCAGCAGGCCGCCGCCCAGGGCGCGCAGCTCGGCGTCCAGCTCGGCAATACTGCCGTGGATAAATTCGACCCGGCGGTCAGCGCGCGGCAGCGCATCCAGAATCGCGGTATCGTAGATGAAAACGCAGTGCACGCGCTGCGAGGAAATGAGTGCATGATGTAATGCGGCATTATCAAATGCTCGCAGGTCACGGCGAAACCAGACCAGAGAGTTGCTCAATTTCATCATTATGCGCGGAGTCAAGAACGAGACAGTTTTTCATGTCTACCATCGAATTGATGGCACCCCGGATGGCCGTAGGCATCGTTGCGGTCCCAAATCAGTGTAAACTATCGAAAAGTCCAATGTTGTACCTTGGATACTAGCAGCAAAACTGAGAGCGAGCAGAGAGTGACGCGTATGAAAAAAAGCAAAATCGGCAATCCTCTGCCAATGCCCGGCATGGCACAAGACAAAACTGAGCAGGTCGATGGAATGGAAATGGGCAGCGGCGAGCCAATGGCATCGGCGCTGGATCTGGCCAATCATTTCCTGATAGCAATGCCTTCGATGGAGGATCCGATTTTCGGCGGCACCGTGGTGTATATCTGCGAGCACAACGACAAGGGCGTGCTCGGCGTGGTGATCAACAAGCCGACCGACATGACCATGGAAGTGCTGTTCGAGCGCATCGACCTGAAGCTGGCCGACGGCTTGCGTACAACGGTCGTCAACGAGCCGATCATGTTCGGCGGCCCGGTCCAGGACGACCGCGGCTTCGTGCTGCACACGCCCGGCCACACCCGCTATTCCTCATCGCTGACGGTGACGCCCGACGTGGCGTTCACCACCTCGATCGACGTGCTCGAAGCGGTCGCCAACGGCGACGGTCCCAAGCGCATGCTGGTGTCGATCGGCTATTCGGGCTGGAGCCCGGGACAGCTGGAAGAAGAAATCGGCCGCAACGGCTGGCTCACTGTGGCCGCCGATCCGCACGTGCTGTTCGACCTGCCGATCGAAGAGCGCTACAACGCCGCCATCAAACTGCTCGGCATCGACCCGATGATGCTCGCCTCCGAGGCCGGCCATGCGTAGTGTTTCACATAAGGCCGCCAGTGGAGTCTGAAGGCACGCCACCACTGGCAGTCGAGCTGGTACTGGGATTCGATTTCGGCATCAAACGCATTGGCATCGCGATGGGGAACACCTTGACGGGCCAGGCCCAGCCGCTCGCCGTCGTCAAGGCCATCGACAACGCCACCCGCTTCACCCAGATCGGCGCCCTGATCGCCGAATGGAAGCCGGCCCGGCTGGTAGTCGGCGAGCCCTTCCACCCCGACGGCGCCGAACACGACATGACCCTGCGTGCACGCCGCTTCGCCAATCAGCTGCACGGCCGCTTCAATCTCCCGGTGATCCTGGTCGACGAGCGCTACTCGTCGGCGGTCATCCAAGCCAAGCGCGGCGAGGTCATCGACGCCAAGGCCGCGTCCATCATTTTGCAACAATACTTTGACGACCATGTCCACCACAACTAAGCAACTCGACGCCGAAGCGCTGTACCAGACGCTGCTCGGCCAGATGCGCGCCGGACTCCAAGGCGTGCAGGACCCGGCGATCGTCGGCATCCACACCGGCGGCGCCTGGGTAGCCGAACGCCTCGCGGCCGATCTCGGCCTCACCAGCCGCCTCGGCTTCATCGACATCTCGTTCTACCGCGACGACTACGCCAAGAAGGGCCTGCAGCCGCACGTCAAGTCGACCCAGATCGGTTTCGACGTGGACCACGCGGCCATCGTGCTGGTCGACGATGTGCTGTTCACCGGGCGCACCGTGCGCGCCGCGGTCAATGTGCTGTTCGACTACGGCCGCCCGGCGCGCATCATGCTGGCGGCCCTGGTCGACCGCGGTGGACGCGAACTGCCGGTGGCGGCAGACTTCACCGGCACCACCATGGGGCTCGAAGCGCAGCAGTCGCTGGCGCTGTCGCGCACCCCGGACGGACAATTTACGCTAACGATCCAAGAAGACCATGCTTAATCCGCAACTGAACAAAAACGGCGAGCTGCAGCACCTGCTGAGCATCGAAGGACTGCCCAAGGCGATCGTCAACCACATCCTCGATACCGCTTCGAGCTTCGTGGGCATCTCCGACCGCGAAGTCAAGAAGGTGCCGCTGATGCGCGGTAAAAGCGTATTCAACCTGTTCTTCGAGAACTCCACGCGTACCCGCACCACCTTCGAGATCGCCTCCAAGCGCCTGTCGGCCGACGTGATCAACCTGAACATCTCGGCGTCCTCGGCCAGCAAGGGCGAGTCGCTGCTCGACACCATCGACAACCTGTCGGCCATGCACGCCGACATGTTCGTGGTGCGCCACTCGCAGTCGGGCGCGCCCTACCTGATCGCCAAGCACCTGATCGACACGCGCCAGTCGCACGTCCACGTGGTCAATGCCGGCGACGGCCGCCACGCGCACCCGACCCAGGGCCTGCTCGACATGTACACCATCCGCCACTACAAGAAGGATTTCACCAATCTGCGCGTGGCGATCGTCGGCGATATCCTGCACAGCCGGGTGGCGCGTTCGGACATCCATGCGCTGACCACGCTGGGCGTGCCGGAAGTGCGCGCCATCGGCCCGCACACGCTGCTGCCGGGCGGCCTGGAACAGATGGGCGTGCGGGTCTTCACCAACATGGATGAAGGCTTGAAGGACGTCGACGTGATCATCATGCTGCGCCTGCAGAACGAACGCATGAACGGCGCACTGCTGCCGTCGTCGCAGGAGTACTTCAAGAGCTACGGCCTGACCCCGGAGCGCCTGGCGCTGGCCGCACCAAGCGCCATCGTCATGCACCCGGGTCCGATGAACCGCGGCGTGGAAATCGATTCGGCCGTGGCGGACGGCCCGCAGGCGGTGATTTTGCCGCAGGTGACGTTCGGGATCGCGGTACGCATGGCGGTGATGAGCATTTTGGCAGGGACTCAAGGATGAAATTACATATCAAGAACGGGCGCCTGGTCGACCCGGCAAACGGGGTAGATGCAGTCAAGGATCTGTTCATTGAAGACGGCAAGGTCGCGGCCATCGGCGCCGCACCAGCCGGTTTTACGGCCGAGCGCACCATCGACGCCAGCGGCCTGGTGGTCGCGCCCGGCCTGGTGGACTTGTCGGCCCGCCTGCGCGAGCCCGGCTACGAATACAAGGCCACGCTGATCTCCGAGATGCAGGCGGCAATGCAGGGCGGTGTCACCACGCTGGTGTGCCCGCCCGACACCGACCCGGTGCTGGACGAACCGGGCCTGGTCGAGATGCTGCGCCACCGCGCCAGCAAACTCAATCAGGCGCGCGTGCATCCGCTGGGCGCGCTGACCCGCGGCCTGAAAGGCGAATCGCTGACCGAGATGGCCGAGCTGACCGACGCCGGCTGCATCGGCTTTTCGCAGGCCGAGGAAACCATCGTCGACACCACCGTGCTGATGCGCGCGCTGCAGTACGCGAACACCTTCGGTTACACCGTATGGGTGCGTCCGCAAGACGCGCACATCGGCCGCGGCGGCATCGCCCACAGCGGGCCGCTGGCTTCGCGCCTGGGGCTGGCAGGGGTGCCGGTGATGTCCGAGACGATCGCCCTGCACACCCTGTTCGAACTGGTGCGCTCGACCGGCGCGCGGGTTCACCTGTGCCGCATGTCGTCCGCCGCCGGGCTGGAGCTGGTGCGCGCGGCCAAGAAGGAAGGCCTGCCGGTGACCTGCGACGTCGGTGTTCACCATGTGCACATGACCGATGCCGACATCGGCTTCTTCGATTCGAACGCGCGCGTCACGCCGCCGTTCCGCAGCCAGCGCGACCGCGATGCGATCCGCGCCTGCCTGCTGGACGGGACCATCGACGCGATCTGCTCGGACCACACTCCGGTCGACGACGACGAGAAGCTGCTGCCGTTCGGTGAAGCCTCGCCCGGCGCCACCGGCCTGGAACTGCTGCTGTCGCTGGCGCTGAAATGGGCTGAGGAATATGTGGCGCCGCAGGGCGGCACTTCGGCCGTGTCGCCGCTGTCGAAGGCACTGGCCAAGATCACCTTTGAGGCCGCGCGCGTGGCTGGCCTGCCCGCAGGCCAGCTGGGTGTGGGCTGCAACGCCGACGTGGTGCTGTTCGACCCGGCCGCGCGCTGGACCGTCGAAGCATCGGCGCTGGCCAGCCAGGGCAAGCATACGCCGTTCCTCGGATACGATATGGCCGGGCAGGTGCGCGCGACCATTGTTGGCGGGCATGTGGCCTACCAGCGCGCCGGCTGGTAAGCCTTGAAGGTCAAGCTGGCATTTCGACTTGGCCGGGTGGCCATCCATGTCGTCGAAGGCCTGGTCACCTGCGCGCTGCTGTTCCCGTTCCTGACGCAGCAGCGCCGTAACCGCCATATCCAGGGCTGGTCGCGGCGCCTGCTGAACATCTTCGGCGTGCGGGTGCGCAATGTCGGTCCCGTGCCGGCGCTCGAACATGCCATGGTGGTGGCCAATCACGTTTCGTGGCTGGACATCTTCGTCATCAATGCACTGCAGCCTTGCCGTTTCGTGGCCAAGGCCGAGATTCGCGCCTGGCCGATCCTGGGCTGGCTGTCCGACAAGGCCGGCACGGTGTTCATTGCGCGCGGCAACCGGCGCGACCTGCGCCATATTTTCAAGGGCCTGGTCGCCAGCCTGCAGAATGGCGAGCGGGTGGCGTTTTTTCCGGAAGGGACCACAGCCTCGCAGGGCACGCTGCTGCCGTTTCATGCCAACCTGTTCGAGGCGGCGATCGATGCCGATGCGCTGGTGCAGCCGTATGCCTTGCGCTTCGTCGACGCGCGCGGGGCGCTGCATCCGAATGTGGAGTTCATCGGCGAGATGAGCTTTGCCGAGAGTATGGTGCTGATCTTGTCCGGGAATGCGGTGCATGCGCAGGTGGCGTGCCTGGCGCCGATCGATGCCACCGGGGCGCACCGGCGTGAGCTGGCGGAAGCGGCGCATGCGGCGATTGCTGCGGCGTTGACCTCACCTCAAACTGTCATTGCGTAGGAGGCTCTTCGGTTAGCGGGATTTTTTATTCCCCGGTGCGCGGTATTCCGGACAATCGACCTGCAGCACGCTCCGGTCATCCAGGCACAAAGCCGTCAGCTTCCCACCCCACACGCAGCCGCTATCGAGGCCCGCGACATCGTCGCGCAGCAGCAGTCCCAGGGCCGACCAGTGCCCGAACACCACCCGCGTGTCCAGGGTGCGCCGTCCCGGCACATCGAACCACGGCATCAGGTTCGACCCCGCCGGCGCGCCGGCGCTTTCCTTCTCCTTGAAATCCATGGTGCCGTCAAGCGTGCATAAACGCATGCGGGTGAGGGCATTGACGATGCAGCGCAGGCGCGCAGCCCCGCTCAAGCTGTCGTCCCAGCGGGCCGGCTCATTGCCGTACATCTGGCCGAGAAAACTGGTCCACTGCGGCCCGCGCAAAGCCTGTTCGACCTCGCCGGCCAGGGCCAAGGTCTGCTGGGCGGTCCACTGCGGCGCCACGCCGGCGTGCACCAGCAGGTGGCCCTTTTCCATGAAAGCCATGGGGCGCTGGCGCAGCCAGGCGACCAACTGGTCACGGTCGGGCGCGGCCAGGATCTCGTCGAGGGTGTCGGAGCGCGACAGTCCCTGCACCCCGGCCGCCACCGCCAGCAGGTGCAAGTCGTGGTTGCCGAGCAGGGCGTCGATGCGCCCGCCGCTGTCTTCGGACAGCTGGCGCACCCGGCGCAGGGCGTCCAGCGAAGCGGGGCCACGGTTGATCAGGTCGCCGACAAAGCAAATGCGCGCCGGGCCTTGCGCATCGGCGGCTATCCTGCCCAGCAAAACGCCGGCTTCATGGGCGCAGCCCTGCAGGTCGCCAATGGCATATGATTTCATGATTGAGTGATTAATTGAGTGAAACCCGATGGCGGGGCGGAAACCCCCCTTTATTAAATTCTTTGTAGTGGGCAAGTTTCACATAGAATTGTGTCTTGGACTCTACAAACGCTGGGCTGGATACTAAATGATTTTTGTCACTGGTGGTGCTGGTTTTATCGGTTCTAACTTCGTGCTCGATTGGCTGGCGGGCAGCAGCGAAGCCGTGCTCAATGTCGACAAGCTGACCTATGCCGGCAACCTGAACAACCTGGCCTCGCTGCAGGGCGATGCGCGCCACGTGTTCGTCCAGGCCGATATCTGCGAGCGCGAACGCATGCTGGAATTAATGCTGGCGCACCGGCCGCGCGCCATCGTCCATTTTGCCGCCGAAAGCCACGTGGACCGCTCCATCCATGGCCCGGCCGCCTTCATCCAGACCAATGTCAACGGCACCTTCGCCCTGCTGGAAGCGGCGCGCGAATACTGGAACGGCATGGCGGACGCAGATAAAGCCGCTTTCCGTTTCCTGCATGTGTCCACCGACGAGGTATATGGATCGCTCGGCCCGGCCGATCCGCCGTTCAGTGAAACCACGGCCTACGCGCCCAACAGCCCTTATTCGGCCTCGAAGGCGGCCTCCGACCATCTGGTGCGCGCCTATCACCACACTTATGGGATGCCGGTCCTGACCACCAATTGCTCCAACAATTACGGTCCCTTCCATTTCCCGGAAAAGCTGATCCCGCTGATTATCACCAATGCGCTGGCCGGGCGCGACCTGCCGATCTATGGCGACGGCATGCAGGTGCGCGACTGGCTGTACGTGAGCGACCATTGCGCGGCGATCCGGCGGGTGCTTGAATCGGGCCGGCTGGGCGAGGTGTATAACGTCGGCGGCTGGAACGAAAAAGCCAATATCGAGGTCGTGCAGACCCTGTGCGATATTCTCGACCGCGAGGCGCCCAAAGCTGGGGGGGGCAGCTACCGCGCCCAGATCACCTACGTGAAAGACCGCCCCGGCCACGACCGCCGCTATGCGATCGATGCGCGCAAGCTGGAGCGCGAGTTGAAATGGAAGCCGGCCGAGACCTTCGAGACCGGCATCCTGAAAACCGTGCGCTGGTATCTGGGCCACCAGGATTGGGTGGCCAATGTGCAGTCGGGCGCCTATCAGGACTGGGTGCATCAACAATACGAACAGCGGGGGACATGATGGTCGTCAAGGCAAATAGCACAGCACGCAAGGGCATTATCCTGGCTGGCGGTTCGGGTACGCGCCTGTATCCGATCACCATGGCGGTATCCAAACAGTTATTGCCGATTTACGACAAGCCGATGATTTATTATCCGCTAACCACGCTGATGCTGGCGGGGATACGCGAGATCCTGATTATCTCCACGCCCCAGGATACCCCGCGCTTTCGCGAGCTGTTGGGCGATGGCCAGCAGTGGGGCATCGAATTGTCGTATGCGGTGCAGCCGTCGCCGGACGGATTGGCGCAGGCCTTCATCATCGGCCGCGATTTTGTCGGCGATAATCCCTCGGCCTTGATACTTGGCGATAACATTTATTATGGTCACGGACTCGACGAAAAGCTCAATGCCGCCAATGCGCGGGTTGACGGCGCCACCGTGTTCGCCTATCACGTGCTCGACCCGGAACGCTATGGCGTGGTGGAATTCGGCCCGGATCAGCAAGCCGTGTCGATTGAAGAGAAACCCTTGCAGCCGAAATCGAATTACGCCGTGACCGGCCTGTATTTTTATGACCAGCGCGTATGCGATATTGCGGCGTCGATCCGCCCGTCGGCGCGCGGCGAACTCGAAATTACCGATGTCAATCGGGCCTATCTGAATGCCGGCGACTTGTCGGTGCAGGTGATGGGGCGCGGGATGGCATGGCTCGATACCGGCACGCATGAATCGCTGATGGACGCATCGCAGTTTATTGCGACGATAGAGAAGCGCCAGGGGCTGAAGGTGGCGGTGCCGGAAGAAATCGCGTACCGCAAAGGCTATATCGACGCGCAAGCGCTGGAGAGACTCGCGGCACCGCTGCGCAAAAACGGCTACGGCCAGTATCTTCTGCAGGTTCTGCAGGACAAGGTGTTTTAATGAAAGTAACGCCCACCGCCATCCCCGAGGTATTGCTGCTCGATCCGCAAGTGTATGGCGACGATCGCGGGTTCTTCTTCGAAAGTTTCAATGCGCGCAAGTTCGAAAGCCTGACCGGCATTCCCGCCAATTTCGTTCAGGATAATCATTCGAAATCCGCGCGCGGGGTACTGCGCGGCCTGCATTACCAGATTCGCCAGCCGCAGGGTAAGCTCGTCCGGGTAGTGGCCGGCGCGATTTTCGACGTGGTGGTCGATATGCGCAAATCCTCGCCATTTTTCGGGCGCTGGGTGGGGGCCGAGCTGTCCGCCGACAACCGCCGTCAGATGTGGGTGCCGCCTGGCTTTGCGCACGGCTTCGTGGTGATCAGCGACAGTGCCGAGTGCCTGTATAAAACCACCGATTACTGGGCTCCCGAGCATGAGCGTGCGCTGCTGTGGAACGATCCGGCGCTGGCCATCGACTGGCCGCTGGCGGGGCCGCCTATGTTGTCCGGCAAGGACAGCATGGGCAAGCTGCTGGCCGATGCCGAGGCGTTTCCTTGAGCGCCGTAAAAATACTGCTGACCGGCGCCAGCGGCCAGGTTGGCTATGAGCTCGAACGCAGCCTTCAGGGCCTGGGCGAGGTGATTGCGCCGCGCCGCGCCCAGCTCGACCTTGCCGACCTGGACCAGTTGCGGTCCGTCTTCCGTGCAGTCCGCCCGTCCCTGATCGTCAATCCGGGCGCCTATACCGCCGTGGACAAGGCTGAAAGCGAGCCGGAACTGGCCTTCCGCGTGAACGCCGAAGCGCCGGCCTTGATGGCGGCCGAGGCAAAATTGCTGGGAGCCGCGCTGGTCCATTACTCAACGGACTACGTATTCGATGGCACGAAAGAGGGCGGCTGGCTGGAAACCGACCCGCCCAGGCCGCTCAATGTCTATGGCCAGTCGAAGCTGGCGGGCGAGCAGGCCATCGCTGCGGCCGGCATCGATCACCTGATTCTGCGCACCAGCTGGGTGTATGGCATGCGCGGGAAAAATTTCCTGCTCACCATGCTGCGGCTGGGGAAGGAACGGGACGAACTGCGCGTGGTGTGCGACCAGCACGGCGCGCCCACCTGGTCGCGCACCATTTCCGATACCACCGCCATCCTGCTGGCGCAGGCGCGCGCGGCCGGGCCCGCGTGGTGGCAGCGCCACGGCGGCACCTATCATCTCAGCAGTCAGGGCCAGACCACCTGGTGTGGCTTTACCGAGGCCATTCTGGCGTCGGCCGGCTTGTCCTGCCGCGTCGTGCCGATCCCAAGCGAGGATTATCCGGTGCCTGCGCGCCGTCCGCGCAATTCGGTCCTTGATTCCAGTAAATTGCGTGCTTTATGTGAATTGCCCGAGTGGCAGCAGGCGCTGGCCTTATGCCTGTCCTGACAATCGGTGACGTTTTCACTAAAGTAGACAACATGTAATCCGGTACAATCACGGATTACCGTTTGCCAGTTTCGCAACCTCAACGCCAAGTAGCGTGCCACACAACTGGCCGCTAGCCTCTCGGGCCGGGCGGGGCACGAGCCTGCCCTCAGGTCTGCAAGCAACCAATAATAATGTTTTCATTTCTCGTGAGTTTCGTTGCCTCGGCGCTGTTGACCCTGCTTGTCATCAAGCAGGTTAAGCTGCATGGCCCGGCGCTGGATAATGATTTTATCGGCGTCCAGAAAGTCCATTCGCATGCGGTGGCCCGGATTGGCGGCTTGCCGATATTTCTTGCAGTGGTGATCAGCGCGGCCATCGCCGCCTGGCGCGTGCCGCCCATGGCCCAATGGCTGTTATCGCTCTTGATGTGCTCCGTGTTCGCCTTTGTGGGCGGCATCGTGGAAGACTATACCGGCACCGTGAGCGCCTCGCGCCGCCTGCTGCTGACCATGGCCGCGGCCATGCTGGGTTACTTCCTGCTCGAAGCTAAAATCGGCCGCATCGATATTCCGTTCAGCAGCTGGGAAATCGATTCGGTGTGGCTGGCGCTGCCGATAACCGTGCTGGCGGTGGCCGGCATTGCGAATGCCATCAATATCATCGACGGCTTCAATGGCCTGGCCAGCGTGGTTACCATTTGTATGCTCATTTCGCTGGCCTACGTGGCGGCACAGGTGGGCGACGTATTTGTCGTGGTAACCGCGCTGATGGTCGCCGGTGCCACGGCGGGATTCCTGATCTGGAACTATCCGGTCGGGCTGATTTTCCTCGGCGATGGGGGCGCGTATTTTATCGGTTTCATGCTCGGCGAGCTGACCTTACTATTGGTAATGCGCCATCCGGAAGTGTCGACCTGGTATGCGGCTTTGCTGCTGATCTATCCGGCATTCGAAACCGTTTTTTCCGCATATCGGCGCTTGTTCCTGCGTGGTAAGTCGCCCGCTATGCCTGACGGAATTCACTTGCATAGCCTGGTATTCCGACGTATTGTGCAATGGGCGGTGGGAAGAAAGGAAGCGCGCGCGCTGATGAAGCGTAATTCCCTGACCTCGCCCTATCTGTGGCTCTTTTCCCTGATGGCGGTTATCCCGGCCACCTTGTTTTGGAAGAATACGGGCGTATTGATTTTCTTCTGTTTATTGTTCGTGGTCAGCTATATTTGGCTATATGCGCGTATTGTCCGTTTTAAGTCACCGCGCTGGCTCATTCTACGCAAGAAAAACTAGCGTTAACACGCAGATGTAGTATATTGCGACAATTGGTGAGAATTCACTTATTTTGTTTCAACCTACTTTATTGAGGAACGATGATGGATCTGTCAAATATGTCCGTGGGTGATCTGCGCAACCTGCAGGAAAAGATCAAGCAAGAGATGAAAAAGCGCGAGCATCAAGAAGTAGCCAAAGCGCGCGAACAGATCCTGGCAATCGCCCAGAGCGTCGGTGTACCGCTGAAAGACCTGATCGGCGCCGGCGTGCGCGCAAAGACCGGTACCGTTGCCGTGCGTTATCGCCATCCAGACAACGCTGCCCAGCAGTGGACCGGCCGCGGCCGCCAGCCAAAGTGGGTCAAGGAATGGGTCGACGGCGGCAAGCCGCTCGACAAGCTGCGCGTATAACTGAATAAGAGGGAGCTTTGAGAACCTAGCGAGCAGGCCTGCTATTGCGTTGAGTAGCGGAGCCGTACGAATGTACGGCGAGCAACGCAAACGCAATAGCGGGCCGCGCAGTAGGTTATCGAGGCTTCCTGTAGCGGCAAGATCAGCGGGCGCACATTCCCATTAGCCCTGCTTGCCGCTACAATAACACCCGTTTCACCGCAGTTCCTTTCACTACAATCCCGGCGCGATCAACGCACTGCCCATTCGGCAGGGCACCGCACGCTCGTTCACTGTCCATCTTCTTCAGGTTCCTATGCTCCCATTGTCCAAATCTATCTTCAAGGCTTACGATATCCGCGGCGTCATCGGCAGCACGCTCGATGCCGGCGTTGCACGGCAGATCGGACAAGCATTCGGCATGGCAGCGCTGGCCAAGGGCGAGAAGAAGGTGGTGATCGGCCGCGACGGCCGCCTGTCCGGCCCGGAACTGACCGCCGCCCTGGCCGAGGGCCTGCAAGCGGCCGGCGTCGACGTGATCGACCTGGGCGTGGTCGCCACCCCGATGGTCTATTACGCGACCCACGTGCTGGGTGCCGCCTCCGGCATCATGGTCACCGGCAGCCACAACCCGCCCAATTACAACGGCTTCAAGATGGTGCTGGCCGGCGAAGCGATTCACGGCGAAGCCATCGCCGCCCTGTACCGCAGCATCGCCGAGCATGACGGCAGCAGCGCGGCCACGCCGGGCGGCTACAGCACCCACGACATCCGCGCCGCCTACCTGGAGCGCATCATCGGCGACGTCAAGATCGCCCGCCCGATCAAGATCGCGGTCGACTGCGGCAACGGCGTGGCCGGTGCCTTCGCCGGCGACCTGTTCCGCGGCATGGGCTGCGAAGTCATCGAACTGTTCTGCGAAGTGGACGGTAACTTCCCCAACCACCACCCCGACCCGGCCCACCCCGAAAACCTGCAGGACTTAATCGCCTGCCTGCGCGATACCGACGCCGAAATCGGCATCGCCTTCGACGGCGACGGCGACCGCCTGGGCGTGGTGACCAAGGATGGCCAGATCATCTTTCCGGACCGCCAGATGATGCTGTTCGCCGCCGATGTCCTGGAACGCAATCCCGGCGCGCAGATCCTGTACGACGTCAAGTGCACCCGCCACCTGGCCCCGTACATCGCCAAACACGGCGGCCAGCCGCTGATGTGGAAGACCGGCCATTCGCTGGTCAAGGCCAAGCTGCGCGAAACCGGCGCGCCGCTGGGCGGCGAGATGAGCGGCCATATCTTCTTCAAGGACCGCTGGTACGGCTTCGACGACGGCCTGTACTCGGGCGCGCGCCTGCTCGAACTGCTTACTCGCGTGGCCGACCCTTCGGCCCTGCTGAACGCGCTGCCGCAGTCGGACAGCACCCCGGAACTGCACCTGCACCTGAACGAAGGCGAGAACGTCACCCTGATCGAAGCCCTGCGCACTGGCGCCACCTTCACCGGGGCCGAGCGCATCATCGACATCGACGGCCTGCGCGTGGAATACGCCGACGGCTTCGGCTTGGCGCGTTCGTCCAACACCACTCCGGTGGTGGTGATGCGTTTCGAAGCCGAGACGCCGGAAGCGCTGCGCCGCATCCAGGCCGAGTTCCGCCGCGTGATCGTGGCTGCCAAGCCCGACGCCGACCTGCCGTTCTAAGGCTGGACGCACAGTGACGGGCAAAAAGATCCTGCTGGTGCGGGTCTCGTCGCTGGGCGACGTGCTGCACAACCTGCCGATGGTGGCCGATATCCTGCGCCACTATCCCGACGCCACCATCGACTGGGTGGTGGAGGAGGGCTACGTCAGCCTGGTGCGGCGCAACCCGCACGTACGCAACATCATCCCCTTCGCGCTGCGCCGCTGGCGCAAGAGCCTCGGCAAGCTTGAAACGCGGCGCGAGATCGCCTCCTTCTTTCGCACCCTGCGCACGGAAAGCTACGACTACGTGTTCGACACCCAGGGCCTGCTCAAGACCGGCGTGATCATGGGTGCGGCGCGCGTGCGCAAGGGCGGGCGCAAGGTGGGCCTGGCCAACGGCAGCGAAGGCTCCGGCTACGAAGGCA
>CAMLFK010000054.1 GCA_946479255.1 uncultured Oxalobacteraceae bacterium | reverse complement strand
CGGCCGCCATCTGGCGGTTGATGTTGCGCAGGTCCGGCAGCGGCAGCACGACGCGCGCTTGCAGGTCAATCAGGCGTTGCTGCAGCTCTTTTATCGTCGGAATGTTGCGGCCGAGGATGGCGGAGTAGGCGTGGCCGGCATTGACTTCGCCATCGACCCATTCGAGATTGGTTTCGTTGCCCGGGAAGACTTTGATGAAGTGGGCGCGCGGCATGCCGCACTTGTTCACGGCCACGTCGAGAATCTGTTTCTCGATATGGCGCACTTCATCCACCTGGCCGCGCAGGGTGTCGCACAGCTTCTCGACGACTTTGGCGGTGAAGCGGATGCCGAGCAGTTCGTTAGAGATGGCTTCCTGGGCTTTGACGTAAGCCTTGGAGTTGTAGCCGTCTTTCTCGAAGGCTTTGCGCATCTTGTCGAACTGCACGGAGATAACTTCGAACTTCTCCAGCGCGTTGTTCTTGAGCGCTTCGAGCTGTTCGGCCGAGAAGCCTGCCGCGCCCGAGGCGCTGGCTTCTTCTTCCTCTTCGCCTTCTTCCTCGTCGCCCTCTTCCTCTTCTTCATCGTCTTCCGATGGCGCAGGGGCTGCGACGGCGGCCTGCACTTCTTCTTCCGGATCGACCATGCCGTCGACGATTTCGTCGATCTTGGTTTCGTCGTTCTGGATGCGGATGGCGGCGGAGATGATTTCGGCGATCGTGACCGGGCAGGCCGAAATGGCCTGGATCATGTCTTTGAGACCGTCTTCGATGCGCTTGGCGATCTCGATCTCGCCTTCGCGGGTCAGCAGTTCAACCGAGCCCATTTCGCGCATATACATGCGGACCGGGTCGGTGGTGCGGCCAAAATCGGAGTCGACCGTGGACAGTGCGGCTTCAGCGGCGGCCTCGGCTTCGTCGTCGCTGGTGACCGTGGCAACGTTGTCGGACAGAAGCAGCGTTTCGGCATCGGGCGCGTGTTCGTACACGGCAATGCCCATGTCGTTGAACGTGCCGATGATGCCTTCGATGGCTTCCGGATCGACGATGTTTTCCGGCAGGTGGTCGTTGATCTCGGCGTAGGTGAGGAAACCGCGTTCCTTACCGAACTTGATCAGGGTCTTGAGCTTCTGGCGGCGGCGCTCGAGTTCTTCCTCGGACGCTTCGGTGTCGGACGAGAAGGCGTCTTTGAGCAGCGCTTTTTCCTTGGCCTTGCGGTCCTTGGCCTTGGCCTTGTCGACGGCCTTCAGTTCGGCGCGTTCGACGGCGTTGAGCGCGGCGACTTCGTCGTTCTCAGGCTGGAATTCTTTCGGCTTGCGGCCACGCCGCCCCGGCACCTTGACGGACGGCAGCACGTAACCCGACGTATCGATCGCGGCGAGCGTCGCGGCGTCGGTGGTTTGGCTGACGACAGGCGGGTTGCTCGCGACGCGAGTTTCGGCCTTGTCTTGCGATTTGTCCGCCCTGGCGGACATTCTCGTTGGCTTATCAGCCTCGGTGGTTTCGGGTTTCTTGATTGGCACAGGCGCTTTCGATGTCACAACGACTAGCTTTACGGTGGATTAAATAAAGTCTTGTACTGCACTTTGGCACTGCATTCAAACACCAAACTTCGATTATCTTTAACACCAACATTAACCGGAAAACGTTCCATCACGCTGCGGCGTTGACGCCGCCATGCGGTATCGCAACGTTCTTCGGCAGGGAGACCCGAGGAACCGTTGCGAGCAGGTCAGATATTGCATCGAGTAGCGGAGCCGTACGAAGGTACGGTGAGCAACGCAGATGCAATAGCTGGCC
The DNA here is from genome assembly GCA_946479255.1 of uncultured Oxalobacteraceae bacterium. Next base: position 20,928 of record CAMLFK010000054.1, on the reverse strand, counting down.
GCGCAGTAGGTTCATCGTGGCTCCCGGCAGTAGTCTACTGCAATATAACGGCAATTGGAGGCGTGAGCCGTGTGTGGTTGATTTGCAAACGGTGTTGCACGGGCCGCACGCTGCGCTGCCCCAACCAAAGCCGGCCCTGGCCGCCGGCGTCACCCTTGCTTTCACGCCGATCAAGAGCCTTGTCTCTAACGAAATGCATCTCGTAGAACCATAGAAAACTTACCGCGAATACAACACTTAACGTTTTATTATAGCACGCAGCTTTTGCTTTTCCAGTCGCAAAAGCCCCTCGTAAAAGGCCCTTGTAACGGGCTCAACGCTGGGTCATATCGGCTTGCGCTTCTTTTAACAGTCGGTCCTGTTCGGCCGTGATTTCACGGTAACGCACGCCTAACTGATCTGAGGTCAATCCGGCGGAAAACAACTGCTTCAACTCCTCCTTCAAGGCATCCATCTTGATTTGCCGTACAGCACCGGCTAGCCAGAGTTTCGAACTATCGAAGTCGGACTCGGGTTCCGATGCGATTTCGGCAATCAGCGCGTCGTACTCCGGACTGGTGTCTTTAAGATGCTGAGACAATGCAGCGAAGCCTCCGTTCGGTCCTAATGCCTGTCCGGCAGCGATTAATTGCAATAGGCGCTCGGCAGCCTCCTCGCCGAAGAAGGCGAACGCGCTGAGCGCCGACGCATCGAGCTCCAGGCACAAGGGCGGATGGGCGACCAGCTGGCGCATGATCTGCAACTCCAGCCCGACCGGCTGGGGCCGGCCCTGGCGCGGCGGCGCGCGCTTGGCCACCGATACCGGCTTGGAGAGTTCGAACAGGCTTTCGATCTCGGCCGGGGTCGATTCAGTCAGGTTGGCCAGGCCGCGCACGATCTGCAGGCGCAACGAGGTCGGTGTCATCGACTGCAGCAGCGGCTTGGCGTCGAACTGGATGCGGGCGCGCCCTTCCGGCGTGGAATTGTCGTTCTCCATGGACACTTCGCGCAGCAGGAATTGCGACAGCGGCATGGCTTCGTCGATTTCCGTAGCAAAAGCATCGGCGCCGAATTCGCGCACATAACTGTCCGGGTCGTGCTCGGTCGGCAGGAACAGGAACTTGATGGTCTTGTCGTCCGTTACTTGCGGCAGGCAGGCTTCCAGCGCGCGGCGGGCGGCGCGGCGGCCGGCCTTGTCGCCGTCGAAACTGAAAATGACGGTGTCGGTCTGGCGCAGCAGCTTTTGCACGTGGGTGCTGGTGCAGGCGGTGCCGAGGGTGGCGACCGCTTGCGGAAAGCCCAGCTGGGCCAACGCCACCACATCCATATAGCCCTCCGTCACCAGCACGTAGCCGGCGTCGCGTATGGCCTGGCGCGCTTCGAACAGGCCGTACAGTTCCAGGCCTTTCTGGAACAGCGGGGTTTCCGGCGAGTTCAGGTATTTGGGTTCGCCCTGGTCGAGCACGCGGCCGCCAAAGCCGATGACCTGGCCTTTTGTATTGCGGATCGGGAACATGATGCGCTCGCGAAAACGGTCGTAGCGCTTCTTGTTGTTGCCGTCTTCGTCGACCTTGTCGATGACCAGGCCGCTTTCAACCAGCGCCAGCGCCTCGTAATCCGGGAACACGGAGCGCAGGTTGTCCCATCCCGAGGGCGCATAGCCCATGCCGAAACGGGCCGCGACTTCGCCGGTGAGCCCGCGGTTCTTCAGGTAGGCGATGGCGTTCTGGGCCCCGCGCAATTGGCTGCGGTAATAGTCGCAAGCGCGGGTCATGGCTTCGGTCAGCGCCAGCGCCTGGGCCTGGTTCTGCGCGCGTTGCAGGGGTGGAATCTTGTCGTCCGCTTCAGGCACGACCATGCCGACGCCCTGGGCCAGATCCTTGACCGCGTCAACGAAGCCCATGCCGGAATACTCGATCAGGAAACCGATCGAGGTGCCGTGCGCGCCGCAGCCGAAGCAGTGGTAGAACTGCTTGGTCGGGCTGACCGTGAAGCTGGGGGATTTTTCGCTATGGAATGGGCACAGGCCCATGTAATTGGCCCCGCCCTTTTTAAGCTGGACGTAGCGCCCGACCACGTCGACGATGTCGACGCGGTTGAGCAGATCGGTGATGAATGTTTGTGGAATCACGTCGAATGAACAGTCTTTGCTTCAGGTCAGACTATACCGCCGTGCTTGCCACGATTTGATGTGGGATAAGCGCCGGCGAGGCTTCACTCAGGCCGGGGTCAGGGCCTTCTTGATGAGTGCGGACACGGCGCTCATGTCGGTGCCCTTTGGCATCTTCGGCTTGAGGATGGCCATGACCTTGCCCATGTCCTGAGGACCGGCGGCGCCCGAAGCGGTCACGGCGGCGGCGACTTCGGCGGCGATCTGCTCGTCCGACAGGCCGGCCGGCATGTAATTCACCAGGATGGCCAGCTCGGCTTTTTCGATATCGGCCAGGTCGGCGCGGTTGCCGGCTTCGAACTGGGTGATCGAATCCTTGCGCTGCTTGATCATTTTTTCGATGATCGCCAGGGTCTGCTCGTCGCCCACTTCGATGCGCTCGTCGACTTCCTTGCGCTTGATTTCGGCGATGATCAGGCGGATCGTGGACAGCTTGCCAGCTTCCTTGGCGCGCATTGCCGCTTTCATGTCTTCGGTGATTTGTTCTCTTAAGCCCATGGCATCCTCGTTTTAGAAAAGTACAAATGGCAAAACCCGCTGCGGTAAACCGGAGCGGGCTTGCGACCTCAGCAAAACCATGACCCGGACAGGCAGTACGCTGTCACCGGATCAGTTCAACTGGACAGTCTTAGAATAATTTCTTAGGCAGTTGCTGGCTGCGGATGCGCTTGTAGTGGCGCTTCACGGCAGCTGCCAGCTTGCGCTTGCGCTCAGCCGTTGGCTTTTCGTAGAACTCGCGTGCGCGCAGTTCGGTCAGCAGACCCGTTTTTTCGATAGTGCGCTTGAAGCGACGCATAGCGACTTCGAACGGCTCGTTTTCTTTAAGGCGAATAGTGGTCATGTAAAAATCAAACCGTTAGATTTAGGGAAGAACGAGATCATAGCAGCGTTCGCGCCAGAAGGGAAGCTTTTCGCTTAGCTGTTTCGCAATCGCGACAGTTAAAGTGCTCCCACTACAGAAGGGAGCGGCGAGTACCTCAGACGGCGCCGCCGGCCGCTACCCCACTGGCCCACGCCCACTGGAAGTTATACCCACCCAGCCAGCCAGTCACATCCACGGCCTCGCCAATGAAATACAAACCCGGCACCTTATTGGCCATCATGGTCTGCTGCGACAGCTCGCGCGTGTCGATGCCGCCCAGCGTCACCTCGGCCTTGCGGTAGCCTTCCGAACCGGTCGGCACGATGGCCCAGCGATTGACCGCGTCGCCCAGCTTGCGCAGCTTGGCGTCCGGCAAATCGGCCAGGCGCGCATCCGCCGCCAGCCCATTGGAAGCCAGCAGCACCTCGGCCAGCCGTGCCGGCAGCCACTGCGCCACCACATTGCCCAGCTGCTTCTTCTGCGTGCCCTTTGTGGCAATCAGTTCCTCTGCCACATCCATGTCGGGCAGCAGGTTGATGGTGATCGGCGTGCCCGGCTCCCAATAGCTGGAAATCTGCAGGATCGCCGGACCGGACAGCCCGCGGTGGGTGAACAGTAGATCCTCGCGGAAATGGCCGCGCATGGCGCCCCTGCCCTTGCCGCTGCCGGTCGTCACTTCCACTTCCAGCGCCACGCCCGACAAGGGCGCGAACGGCTCCCAGCTGGGTCCGTCAAAGGTCAGTGGAACCAGCCCAGGGCGCGTCTCGATCACGTTCAGTTCGAATTGGTTGGCAATGCCGTAGGCAAAATCGGTCGCGCCGATCTTGGGAATCGACAGGCCGCCGGCGGCAATCACGCAGCTGTCGGCCAGGATGTCGCCGCTGTCGGTCGACAACAGGAAGCCATCATCCATATGTTCCAGCGACTCGACCTTGCAGGGCATGCGCCAGTGCACATCGCCGGCCGCACATTCAGCTTTTAGCATCTGGATGATCTGCTCGGCGGAATCGTCACAAAACAGCTGGCCCTTGTGCTTCTCGTGATACGCGATGCGGTGCTTGCGCACGAGCACGAGGAAATCCTGGGGCGTATAGCGCGACAAGGCGCTCTTGCAGAAGTGAGGATTCTCGGAGAGAAAGTTCTGGGGAGTGGCGTTGATATTGGTGAAGTTGCAGCGGCCACCGCCGGAGATGCGGATCTTCTCGGCCAGCTTGGCGGCGTGGTCGATCAGCACCACCCGCTTGCCGCGCTGGGCGGCCACGGCCGCGCACATCATTCCGGCCGCGCCAGCGCCGATTACTGCTACATCATATTGTTTTGCCATGGCTGGTGCGGTTTCCGGTATTCACAAAAGGTCGATTGTAAACTGAGCGGAAACCTTTCAGCGAAATAAGGCCGTTTCACACGAAACGATTTCAGGCCGATTGACGGAACACCGACAGATCGACGCCCTGCTCGGTGGCGCAGCGCACCACGTCGCCCACCACGATGATGCTCGGGCTGCCCAGGCCGGACATGGCCAGGTCGTCCGGCAGCGCGGCCAGGGTGGTGATCAACTGGTTCTGCCTGGCGCCGGTAGCCGACTGGATCACGGCAACCGGCGTGCTGCCCGGCTTGCCGCCCGCCATCAATGCGGCCTGGATCTGGCGGCAACGCGCCACACCCATGTAAATGACCAGGGTCAGGCCGGTCTGCGCCAGCAGCGCCCAGTCCGGCGTACGGGCCGGGCCTGCGTCATCGCTGCGTTCATGGCCGGTGACGAAGATGGCGCCGGAGCTCCAGTCGCGGTGCGTCAGGGGAACGCCGATCGACGATGGCGCGGCCAGGCCGCTGCTGATGCCATTGATGACTTCGACGTCCAGGCCCAGTTCCATCAGGTGCGCGCGCTCTTCGCCGCCACGCCCGAAAATGAAGGGGTCGCCGCCCTTGAGGCGCACCACGCGGCGCCCGGCCTGGGCTTCGGACACCATCAGGCGTTCGATGAATTCCTGCGGGGTCGACTGGCAGCCGCCGCGCTTGCCCACCGGGATGATGCGCGCGGATGGCGAAGCATGCGACAGGATCTCTGGATTGACCAGGTCGTCAACCAGCAGCACGTCCGCCTCTTTAATGGCGCGCACCGCTTTCAGGGTCAGCAGTTCCGGATCGCCAGGACCCGCGCCGACCAGACTGACTTTACCGTGCTTGTTCTCCATGATGACCGCCTGTGTTTGCCCGTAATGCTTTCGATACATGCAAACACTGTGCCACCTGCTCAAGAATCGATGGCGGAACCGCTACCTCTCCTCTGAGCGCCTGGCCAATCCACCTTGCTGTGGTAGCAGCATCCTTGCCCTCCGGCATCGCGGCAAGCTCATCTGTTGGTGCGTCGCGCTGCACCAATAAGGTGCGCTCGCCATCGTGAAACCAGTCGATTTGCTGCGCACGGTTGGCATTGGCCACCGTTTCGCCCTCGGTGCCGCGCATCAGGAAGGCATGGCCGCGCTCTTGTGGTGCAGCCGTCTGGAAATACTCACCGAGCATTTCAAGATATTCCGGATGGGTGTACGAGACCAGCCGCAGGGCCGGACCGTCGAAGGGCTGGAGGATCTTGACCAGGGTATGGGTCGAGTTACGCACGCCGAGGATGCGGCGCAGTCCCAGCAGCCGGGCCATTTTTGGCGCCAGCAGTTCGATCGGCATGAAGCTCGGCAGGCGTTTGGCGAAGGCGTCGGCGATGTCGGCGTGGCTTTGCGCGGCCGGCAGCTGCATCGCCTCAAAGATCTCGGCGGTGGTCACCCGGCCCGGATCGCGCGTAATGCCATGCACCAGCACCGGCACGCCTTCGCGCGCCAGCAGCATGGCCAGCAGCGGCGTCAGGTTGGCCAGCTTGCGGGCGCCGTTGTAGCTGGGGATCAGCACCGGCGCGTACTCGCCGGCAGCTAGCCCGACCTTGGGAAAGGAAGCCTCGGCCGCATCCAGGAAGCCGCCGATCTCGTCGACCGACTCGCCCTTGAAGCGCAGCGCCAGCACCACGGCGCCGGTTTCGAGGTCCGACACGCGGCCGTCCAGCATGGCCGCATACAACTGTTGGGAATCATGGCGCGACATGCCGCGCGCCCCTTTTTTGCCGCGGCCGATCTCTTTGATGAGGTGGGCGGCGAGGAAATGGTCGGTCGAATTGTTCATGACCGAAGCTTACAACAGCGCACGCAAAAATTTAAGAAAGGATAGTCGATTGTGCTGCATCCCTGCAATAACCCCGATTTCAGACTACACTCTCAGATCCACGTATCCCACAAACCTGAGCCCCATGACCACGCCCGACATCGAAAATACCAACGTCGTCTCTTTCGCGACCATGCCCACCCCGGAAGAGCTCCACACCCGCCTGCCCCTGTCCGACCGCGCGTTTGCCACCGTGATGAAGGGCCGTGAGGCGCTGCGCAACATCATCGACCGCAAGGACAAGCGCCTGTTCGTGGTGGTCGGCCCGTGCTCGATCCACGACCCGGTCGCGGGCCTGGACTACGCGCGCCGCCTGAAGGAACTGCAGCTTGAGGTGGCCGGCACCATGCTGCTGGTGATGCGCGTGTACTTTGAAAAGCCGCGCACCACCACCGGCTGGAAAGGCTACATCAACGATCCGGACATGGACGATTCCTTCCGCGTCAACGTCGGCATGGAAAAAGCCCGCCAGTTCCTGCTGGATGTGTGCGAACTGGGCCTGCCGGCCGCCACCGAAGCGCTGGACCCGATCTCGCCGCAGTACCTGGGCGACCTGATCGCCTGGACCGCGATCGGCGCGCGCACCACCGAATCGCAGACCCACCGCGAAATGTCGTCCGGCCTGTCGACCCCGGTCGGCTTCAAGAACGGCACCGACGGCGATATCAGCATTGCCATTAACGCCATCCTGTCGTCCGCCCATCCGCACTCCTTCCTCGGCATCAACGGCCAGGGCAAGGTGTCGATCGTGCGCACCAGCGGCAATGCCTACGGTCACGTGGTGCTGCGCGGCGGCGACGGCCGTCCGAACTACGATTCGGTGTCGATCGCGATCGCCGAACAGGCGCTCAAGAAAGCCAATCTGCCGGCCACCCTGGTGGTCGATTGCTCGCATGCCAACAGCTACAAGAAGCCGGAACTGCAGCCCCTGGTGATGTCGGACGTGGTCCAGCAGATTCGCCACGGCAACCAATCGCTGGTCGGCGTGATGATCGAATCGAATATTGCGGGCGGCAATCAGAAGATCCCGTCCGACCTGTCGCAGCTGAAATACGGCTGCTCGGTGACCGACGGCTGTATCGACTGGGAGTCGACCGAGGCGATGCTGCGTTCGGCGCACAAGGAACTCTTGCAGCGCCCGTAAGCACTCTTCAGTAAATCGGTGGCGCCGCCACCGCGAAGGCCCCCGCCAGCGCCGCCTCGGCCCTGCTGGCCGGGGCCTTCAGTTCGTTCAAGTCCAGGAACACCTTGCCGTCGTCCACCATCACGGTAAAGGGCTTGCTGCCGCCTTCGAGCACCGCGCTGACCTGGTCGAGGTCATTGCGCGATAGTTGAACGCCCGGCAATTCCTGCCACGCCAGCCCGCGCTGTACCAGCCGCACGCCGTCCAGCGGTACGTCTTTCAACCTGCACACCAGTTTCCATTGTTCCATCATGTCGCGCTCCTTGTTGGTTGTTGCGACTGCTATCACACTGATGATTTAGCAAGAGCGATGCCAGCGCCCGCAGGGGCTGGAGCATTCCTCGACGCACCCCCGGCTGGCGCGGTGCTTTACAATGGCGCATTCCGCTCTCTACTGTGCACCTCCCATGATCGTTCTCGGCGTCGAATCCTCCTGCGATGAAACCGGCCTTGCGTTGTACGACACGCAACGCGGCCTGCTGTCGCATGCTCTCCATTCGCAAGTGGCGATGCACGAGGAATACGGCGGCGTGGTGCCCGAGCTGGCCTCGCGCGACCATATCCGGCGCGCCATTCCCTTGCTCGAACAAACGCTGTCGAAGGCCGGCATCGGCAAGCAGGCCATCGACGCTATCGCCTACACCCAAGGACCCGGCCTGGCCGGCGCGCTGCTGGTCGGCTCGTCGATTGCCTGCAGCCTCGGCCTGGCCCTGGATAAACCCGTGCTGGGCGTGCATCACCTGGAAGGCCACTTGCTGTCGCCGCTGCTGGCCAGCGATCCGCCGGCCTTCCCCTTCATCGCGCTGCTGGTGTCCGGCGGCCACACCCAGCTGATGCGGGTCGATGGCGTGGGCCGCTACACCCTGCTGGGTGAAACGCTCGACGATGCGGCCGGGGAAGCCTTCGACAAGTCGGCCAAGCTGCTGGGCCTGGGCTATCCAGGCGGGCCGGCCATCTCGCGCCTGGCTGAATTCGGCGATCCAAGCGCCTACAAGTTGCCGCGGCCTATGCTGCACACCAAGGATTTCAACTTCAGCTTTTCCGGTCTCAAAACGGCGGTGCTGACCGTGGTGAAAAACCACGAGGAAAAGGTCATCGTCAATATTTGCGAGCAGGACAAGGCCAACATCGCGCGCGGCTTTGTCGACGCGATTGTGGACGTGCTGACGGCCAAGTGCGTCAACGCGATCCGCCACAGCGGTTTAAAGCGGCTGGTGATCGCCGGCGGCGTGGGCGCCAACTCACAGCTGCGCGCCTCGCTCAATGCCGCGGCGGCCGCGAAGAAGTTCCGTGTGTTTTATCCGGAATTGGAATTTTGCACCGACAACGGCGCCATGATCGCCTTTGCCGGCGCCATGCGCCTGCAGCGCAACCCTGAAGCCGCCACGCGCGATTACAGCTTCAATGTGCGCCCCCGCTGGCCGCTGGATGAAATCGAAGCAGCCTAGTTTGCAGGCGCCACAGTGAACTCCACCGCCTTACGCTGATCCTACCGTGTACCGCCATTTTTCAAAGAATGGCAATATCGGGCCGGTTCTGTTCTTCCGGAGGTGAAGTATGCGTGTTGTAAGTTGGAACATTCATTGGGGCTGTGGCAAGGACGGGCGGATCCGCATTCACGCCATCATCGATGTTCTCCGGAAACTTAATCCGGACGTGATTTGCCTGCAGGAAGTGGCCTCCAACCACGCCGAGCTTGAAGGCAACGCCAACGCCAACCAGTTCCGCCAGTTGGCGGGGGCCTTTGGCGGCTATCAGCCGGTCATCGAGCCGACCAGTGAGATCTACCAAAACAACATGCCCCGGCAGTTCGGCAACATGCTGCTGTCGAAGTACCGCATTACCCAGGTGCACCGGCATCTCTTGCCATGGCCGCCAGATCCCAACAGCCCGGCCGGGATGCCGCGCGGGCTGATCGAAGTGGTGGTGGAAGCGCCGGGCGGCAAGGTGCGCGTGCTGACCACCCATCTGGAGTACTACTCGCCGGTGCAGCGCATGGCGCAGGTCCGGCATATCAAGTATCTGCATTGGGAAGCGTGCGAGCGTGCGCGGATTTTCCAGCCGGATCCGGTGATGGATCCGCCGTTTCAGCTCGGCTTTAGACCGGGGTCGGCGATTTACTGCGGGGATTTCAATTTCACGCCGGATTCACCGGAATACCAGGAACTGATCGCGCCCGAGCAGGGCATTGCGCTGCCGCTGGTCGATGCGTGGCGGTATAAGCATCCCGAGATCGCGCGGGCGCCCACGGCGGGGATTCATGGCTTTAAATGGCCGGAGCGGGCCGATTGTTTCGATTACTTCTTTGTGACCGAGGATTTGCTGGAGCGGGTGACCGAGGTGGAGGTGCAGTCGGAGACGGCGGCTTCGGATCATCAGCCGATTGTGCTGGATCTGAATTAGACCACCGCACCCTCCACTGTCATTCCCCCTTGGCGGGAATGACAGGTGGTGGGTGAAGCTTACGCCGCTTCTTTATGCGGCCGCGCCTGACGGTGATACAAGAACTCCAGCACCTTGGTCCGATACTCGATATACAGCGGATCATGCGCCAGCGCCACGCGCTCGCGTGGACGCGGCAACCTCACCTGCACGATATCGCCAATCGTCGCGGCCGGTCCATTGGTCATCATCACGATACGATCCGACAGCAGCACCGCCTCATCCACATCGTGAGTCACCATCACCACGGTCGAGCCGGTCTGCGCGACGATGCGCAGCAGTTCATCCTGCAAGTGCGCACGGGTGAGCGCATCGAGCGCGCCAAACGGCTCATCCATCAGCAGCACTTTCGGCTCCATCGACAGCGCCCGGGCAATCCCCACACGCTGCTTCATACCGCCCGAGATCTCGTTCGGCCGCTTGCTGCTGGCCGCCGTCAAACCGACCAGCGCCAGCGCCGCCGAGGTGCGTTGACGCATCTGCGCCGCCGATTCCTTGGAACCGAATACACGCTCCACGGCCAGGTAGACATTCTCGAAGCAGGTCAGCCATGGCAGCAGCGAGTGGTTCTGGAACACCACGGCGCGTTCCGGCGACGGCCCGGCAATCTCGCGTCCGGCGCAGATCAGCGCGCCTTCGGTGGCGGTGGTCAGGCCGGCCAGGAGGTTGAGCAAGGTCGACTTGCCGCAACCGGAGTGGCCGATCAGGGTGATGAACTCGCCCTGCTCCACCGTCAGGTTCACATCGGTCAGCGCATGAAAGCTGCCCTTGCGGGTCTCGAAGATCATTTCGGCGTGCTGCACTTCGATGAATTTAGGATTCTTCATGATTAATTCCCCGCATCTTCATAGGTGAACGATTTGGCGATGAATACCAGCGCCTGCTCCAGGATCAGGCCAACCACGCCGATCACGACGATTGCGATAATGATGTGCGGCACGTTCAGGTTGTTCCACTCGTCCCATACCCAGAAGCCGATACCCACGCCGCCAGTCAGCATTTCCGCCGCGACGATCACCAGCCAGGCGGTACCGATGGCCAGGCGTACGCCGGTCAGCATGTAAGGCAGCACCGATGGCAGCAGGATCTTGGTGAAGATCTTCCATTCCGACAGGTTGAGCACGCGCGCCACGTTCATATAGTCCTGCGGTACGCGCTGCACGCCGGCCGCGGTGTTGATGATCATCGGCCAGATCGAGCAGATGAAGATCGACCAGATCGCGGCAGGATCGGCAGCCTTGAACACCAGCAGGCCGATCGGCAGCCAGGCCAGCGGCGAGACCGGCTTGAGCAGGCTGACGATGGGATTGAACATGCCGGCCAGGAACTTGGAACGGCCGATCATGAAGCCCAGCGGAATGCCGACCAGGGCGGCGGCGCCGAAGCCCATGCCGACGCGCTTCAAGGACGCCACGATGTTCCAGCCGATGCCCTGGTCGTTCGGACCGTTGCTGTAAAACGGATCGGAAAACAGATTGACCGCTTCGGTGAAGGTGACCAGTGGCGACGGGAAGGTCGTGTTATTGGCCGACACGATCTGCCACACCAGGATCAGGAACGACAGGCCCAGCAGCGGCGGCAGCACGGCCAACAACACAGCTCGCAGCCAGGTTTTGCCGCTGGCCAAGGTCACGCCTTGCCTGGCCAGGCGCTCGCTGCGCTTGCGCTTTTCCGGCTCGGCTTTTTCAAGCGGCAGCACGGCCGGTCCCTTCAGCTTGGAATCTAAGACTGCACTCATGATCGGCTCCCTGACTTAAACTTTGATCTTGAAAGAATCGGCGTACGCTTGCGGATTCTTGCCATCCCAAACCGTGCCGTCGATCATCTTCACCGTGCGCATCGGCGACTTCGGCACGCTCACCTTGGCCATCTCGGCACCATCCTTGTACAGCGCGATCTGGTTGACGCTGGTGGCGGTGGCCAGGTAGTCCGGCTCGCCCTTCTGCAGGCCCCAGCGCTTGTGCTGGGTCATGAACCACATGCCGTCCGACAGGTACGGGAAATTCACGTGGCCGTCGTTGTAGAACTTCATGTAGTTCTTGTCGTCCCAGGTCTTGCCCAGGCCATTCTGGTAGCGGCCCAGGATGCGCTGGTTAATCACGTCCACCGAGGTGTTGACGTAGGATTTGTCGGCGATGGTGTCGGCCATCTTGATCTTGTTCTGCAGGCCGGCGTCGATCCACTTGCTCGCGTCCAGCACGGCGGCGATCAGGGCGCGCGCGGTGTTCGGATACTTCTTGGTCCACTCCAGGGTGGTGCCCAGGGTCTTTTCCGGATGGTCTTGCCAGATGTCCTGGCTGGTGGCGGCGGTGATGCCGACGCCGTCGACGATGGCGCGGTGGTTCCATGGCTCGCCGACGCAGTAGCCGTCCATGTTACCGACGCGCATATTGGCGACCATTTGCGGCGGCGGCACGGTGATGACCTTGGCATCCTTCATCGGATTGATGCCGTAGGTGGCCAGCCAGTAGTACAGCCACATCGCGTGGGTGCCGGTCGGGAAGGTCTGGGCGAAGGAATATTCGCGCTTGTCCGTCTGCATCAGCTTGGCCAGCGAAGCGCCGTCGACGCCGCCCTTGTCGGCAACTTTTTTCGACAGGGTGATGGCCTGGCCGTTGTGGTTCAGGCTCATCAGGACAGCCATATCCTTCTTGGGGCCGCCAATACCGGACTGCACGCCGTAGATCAGGCCGTACAGCACGTGGGCGGCGTCGAGCTCGCCATTGACCAGCTTGTCGCGCACGCTGGCCCAGGAAGATTCTTTGCTCAGTACAATCTTGATGCCATATTTCTTGTCGAACCCCAGTACCGAGGCCATCACCACGGAGGCGCAGTCGGTCAGGGGAATGAAACCAAGCTTCACTTCCGTTTTTTCTGGTGCGCCAGTGGCTGCGGCAAACACGCCGCCGCTCAGCAGGCCGGTGCCGGCTGTCAGCGATGCGGTGGCGCCAGCTTTCAACAGCGTACGGCGGAGTTCGTTGGTTTTGTTATCGGTCGTCATATCTTCCCTCGGTTAGCAATCGGCAGGTGTTGTCTGTCGAAGCCTTTGCGCTCTGCAGCGCGCGCCAGCCCTTGCCTACCTATCAGCAATTGGCGTGCCAGCTCTGCAACACGGGGAAAACACAAAAAGGAGGGGGGATTGAACTAAGAATGGTCCCAGCTTGGGCGCACATCGGCACTGATCCTGTGCGCCGCACCAAAAATGCACGCGCGCAAAGGATCTTTGAGGGGAAAAGGGGCGTTTAAGCGATCTGACCGGTAGCAATCTTGCGCAAAGCTTCTTCGAACACCTCTGGCGCCTGGCCGCCGGAGATCAGATGACGATCATTAATAATGAAGCCAGGCACCGAATTGATGCCGGCCTGGCGGAAGTATTGCTGGCGCTCGCGCACTTCCGGACCGAAGCTGCCGGTGGCCAGGATGCGCGCGGCCTCGTCCTTGTCCAGCCCCACTTCGCCGGCCAGGCGTATCAGCACGTCGTGCGCGCCGGGGTTTTCGCCCTGGGTGAAGTAAGCGGAGAACAAGGCCATGCTGAGCTCATGCTGCTTGCCGTGCATGTCGGCCCAGTGCAGCAGGCGGTGCGCGTCGAAGGTGTTATAGATGCGCGTGCGGGCATCCATGGCGAACTGGAAGCCGAGCGCGGCGCCGCGCTCGCGGATCATCTCGCGCGTCTGGGCGCTCTGTTCCGCGCTCGCACCGTATTTTTCCTGCAGGTGCTCGTTGATGTCCTGCCCTTCCGGCGGCATGGCGGGATTGAGCTCGAAGGGCTGGAAGTGCACCTCCGCACTAATATCAGGCGCAACCGAGGCCAGCGCCTGCTCAAGGGACTTCAGGCCAATCACGCACCAGGGGCACACGACGTCCGAGACGATATCGATTTTAAGTTTCATTTTCTTATCCTAGAGCACTTACTTCTTCTTGGGCGCCGCTTTGCCCGCCTTGCTGCCGATGCGGCTTTCCTTGCCGGCGATCAGGTTTCCGATATTACTCTTGTGGCGCCACAGCAGCAGGCCGCTCATGACCACCACGGCAAAAAACTTCTCATCGATGCCGAACAGCAGCCCGTAATAGAAAGGCGCGAACACCGCAGCCACCAGGGCCGCCAGCGATGAATAGCGGAAGGCATAAGCAATGATCAGCCAGGTGGCCAGGGTCGCCAGGCCCAGCCACACGTTCAGGCCCAGCAGCACGCCCAGCGCGGTCGCCACGCCCTTGCCGCCGACAAAGCGGAAGAACACCGGCCACAGGTGGCCGAGAAAGACGGCGATCGCCACCAGCGCTATTGTCCCCTCCGACAGCTCGTACTGGTCTTGCAGGCGCAGCGCCAGCCACACCGCCAGCCAGCCCTTGGCACCGTCGCCGATCAAGGTGGCAATCGCCGCCTTCTTGTTACCGCTGCGTAGCACGTTGGTGGCGCCGGGATTCTTGGAGCCGTAAGTGCGCGGGTCGGACAGGCCGAAGGCATGGCTCATGACCACGGCGAATGAAATCGAGCCGATCAGGTAGGCTGCGATGGTGAAGATGATTGTGTACATGGGTCTCTTTCTGTTTTTTGTGTTCTATTGGGCCAGCGCGCAGCTGACTGCTTTAGCGGCCAGCACCTCGGTCAGTACCTGCGGCGCTATGCCGACCAGGTAGCCGCGCCGTCCGCCATTGATATAGATCTTCTCCAGCGCGAGGATTGTATCTTCCACATACACCGGCATCGCCTTGCGGATGCCGAACGGCGAGGTGCCGCCCACCTGATAGCCGGAATGGCGCTGCGCCACCTCCGGCTTGCACGGTTCAACCGACTTGCAGCCGATCGAGCGCGCCAGGTTCTTGGTCGACACTTTGCAGTCGCCATGCATGAGGACGATCAGCGGCCGCGCCGCCTCGTCCTGCATCACCAGGGTCTTGACGACCGCGTGTTCCGGCACGCCCAGCTCGCGCGCCGAGACGGCCGTGCCGCCGTGTTCCTCGTAGGTATAAGGGTGTTCAGTGAAGGCGACGCCTTGCTTGCGCAGGTACTGGGTCGCGGGGGTTTCGGAAATGTGCTCTTTCTTTGCCATGCGTGATACGCTAATCGTTCAGGAGGGTTTCTTATTATGCAGCAAGAAATTCGCTTTGCCACCTTCAACGTGTGCAACCTGGCGCCCGCCGGTGCCCGGCTGTACGACAACCTCCTGCCGTCGACGCTGGATGAATACGAGGCCAAGCTCAATTGGACGGCGCAACAGATCGACCGTCTCGATGCCGATGTGATCGGCTTTCAGGAAATCTTTTCGCAAGCGACCTTGCGCGAAGTGCTGGCCCGCACCCGCAAATACCGCGAGGCCATCCACGTCGGTTTCGACCCGGACCCGGGCGCCGACAAATACACGCCCAGCGTGGCGCTGGTGTCGCGCCTGCCGCTGGCCGCGCCCGGCTCGGCCTGGCCCAACTTCCCGGAAGGCGTCGAGATGCCGCCCGGCAGCCGCGACCCCAACCGCTTTTCGCGCCCGGTGGTGCATGCGGCTATCCAGGTCTCGCCCGATTGCGTGGTCGACGTGCTGGTGGTGCACCTCAAGTCCAAGCGCCCCGATTACCGCAACGGCGATAGTGCCGACGATCCGGTGCTGTACGCCCAGGCCAGCCTGCGCTCGCTGATCCGGCGCGGCACCGAGGCGGTGGCGCTGCGTGTGCTGCTGAGCCGCCTGGCCAGGATCAACCGGCGCGCGCGCGTGGTGCTGGGCGACTTCAACGATGTGGCCGACGCGGTGACCACCGGCATCATCATGGGCAACGGCACCCCGCTGACCGAGCGCATGTTCGATGCCTGCCAGCTGCAGCGCCGCTTTGACCACCTGCACCACGTGGGCTTCAGCCAGCTGCACGAAGGCCAGTATTCCACCATCGACCACATTCTGGTGTCGGAGGAATTCAACGCGACACTGCCGAATGCGATCGGCGAAGTGGTCGACGTGATTTACCTGAACGACCACCTGGTGCTGGAGTTAGCGGAGGCATCGGACCACGGCCAGGTGATGGCGCGCATCCGCCTGTACGACGAAACCCGGGGCTTCAGCGACGCCGGGGTGTGAGGTCCGGCTGCGCCTTCGCTTCGCTGTCCAGGTAGCCCTGGAACTCGTCGCAGCCATGGGCCTGCAAAAAACGTAGCTGGGCGGCGGTTTCCACGCCTTCGGCCACCACCCGCAACCTCAGGCTGCGCGCCACCGCGATAATGGCCGGGATGATTTCGGCGTCCTGCGGCCTGTTTTCGATTTCGTCGATGAAGGAGCGGTCGATCTTGAGCTTGGACAGGCTGAAGCGGCGCAGGTAAGACAGGCTGGACGAGCCGGTGCCGAAGTTATCGATGGTCAGCTGCACGCCCAGCCGGCGCAGCGCGCCCAGGGTGGCGATGGTGTGCTCGTCGCCATTGGTGATGATGCTTTCGGTGATTTCCAGGTCGAGGAAAGCCGGCGCCAGGCCGGAGCCGCGCAAGGCTTCGTCCACGCTCTTGACCAGGTCGTTGTGGATGAACTGCAGGTGCGACAGGTTGACCGAGACCACCATCGGCAAACCCTGGTCGCGCCAGGCGCGCGCCTGGGCGCAGGCGGTACGCAAGACCCACTCGCCGATCGGCACCATCAGGCCGCACTCCTCGGCAATCGGAATGAATTCCTGCGGCAGCAGCAAGCCTTTGTTCGGGTGGCGCCAGCGGATCAGCGCTTCCACCCCGGTGGCGCGGCCGCTGAGGATGTCGATTTCCGGCTGGTAGGCCAGCTCGAACTCGTCGTTCTTGAGCGCATTGCGCAGCATGTTTTCAATCTGCACCCGCTCGACCACGTGGGCATTCATTTCAGGGCTGAAAAAACGCATGGCGTTGCGCCCGTCCTGCTTGGCATGGTACATGGCCACGTCGGCGTGATTGAGCAGGGTATCGATGTCGTCGCCATCGGCCGGCGAAATGGCCACGCCGATCGATACCGACAGGCTGATCGAGTGATCCAGCCATTTGACCGGCTGGGCCACCGCGTGCATGACGGTGCCGGCCACGTGCGCGGCCTGGTCCACCCCTTTGATGTCGGCCAGGATCACCACGAATTCGTCGCCGCCCTGGCGGCTGACGGTATCGACCCCGCGCACGCAGCGCGACAGGCGCGAGGCCACTTCCTTGAGCACCACGTCGCCCACCTGATGTCCAAAGCTGTCGTTGATGCCCTTGAAGCGGTCCAGGTCGATGAACATCACGGCCACCTTGCCGTGCTTGCGGCGGGCCGCCACCAGCGCCTGCTGCAGGCGGTCCAGGAACAGCACGCGGTTGGGCAGGTCGGTGAGGAAATCATGCTCGGCCAGGTGGCGGGTCTTTTCTTCCACGCGCTTGCGCTCGGTGATGTCGGACAGCATCGCCATATAGCTGCAGGGCGCGCGGTCCGGGCCGGGAATGCAGGTCAGCGAAGCCCACATGGGAAACTCGCTGCCATCCTTGCGCTGCCCGATCAGCTCGCCCTGCCAATGCTTCTGCGCTTCCACATACTCCCATATCTGCGCGTAGAAAGAGCGGTCGTGCGGGCTGGCGCCAAGCTTGAGCATCTCGGTGCCGACCACCTCACCCACCGTGAATCCGGTCAGGTCGACATAAGCCTGGTTGATGGCGGCCACCACGCGATCTTCGTCGGCGATCAGGATGGCGTCGCGGCAGTTGTCGAACACCTGGGCCGACTGGACCAGCGTCGCTTCGCGGCTCTTGCGCTCGCTGATGTCGATCTCCATGCAAAACACTTCCAGCGGCTGGCCATCGCGCATGACCGGGAAATGGATGGAGTGCACCCAGCGGCGCAGACCGTCGAGACGCTCCAGCTGGTAGTCGGATGCCGGCGCCGAACGCGCGGTGTTCCAGACCGATTCGATGGTGCGATCGAATTCTTCCTGCCGGTCCAGGCGCGATCCCAGACTGTTCAGGTGGCGGCCGATGGCTTCCTTGCCGATGCCGAACAGCTTTTCGCAGCTGTTGTTCCAGAAGCGCACGACGCCGTCACGGTCGATACTGTGTACAGCAACATTGGGAACCAGTTCAAGGGCAGCGACAAGACGGTAGATTAATTCCAGGGCTTCGCGGGCGGGGCCGCCGGGATCGGCGGGCGGGGCCGCAAATTGATTGCTGTCGTTCACTGATGGACTCCTGGGCGGTGCGGAACTCGGACCGCGGGACGGCGCAGCCTAGCCGCCATTCTTGCCCACACACGCGCATGGCCACTTGTTGCACCTCAATGTGCTCCCCGTGAATGCTGGTGACGCGCTCTGCGCTGCAAGCGTCCGGCCCCGTGTTTTTGCAGCTGGGAGCGCAAAACATGCGCTTCGTCGCATTCACCCGGCGCGCCCGCTTGCGCATTTCTATAGTGTCATCATGCGCGCGGAGCTCCATCCGGATGGACGGAGCCCATGCGCCCCATATTCACTTCTGTCGGACGCCACCATGAAACTCGAAACCTTGCCGCGCAGCCAGGCCCAGCCCACCCTGACCCGCCCGCGCTGGCGAAGGCCGGCAGTGCTCGCCTTGCTGGCGGCATTGGCCGGCGGGGCCTGGTTTGGCTTGCGCACCCCGGCGCCTCCCAAGGCCGACGCGGGCAAGGCCAAGGCTGTGGTGTACGAGTTGTCGCGCGGCGATGTCTCGGCCGTATCCGCCGCTACACTGAGCGTGCGCCTGCCGCTGTCCGGCTCGCTGACCCCGCTGACCCAGGCCACCGTCAAATCCAAATCGTCCGGCACGGTAATGGAAGCATCGCTGCGCGAAGGCATGCAGGTCAGCGAAGGCCAGGTGCTGGTGCGCCTCGACAACGCCGACGACAAAGCCAGGCTGGCGCAGCAGCAGGCGGCGCTGGATGAAGCGGCGGCGCGCCTGTCCCTGGCCACCAAGAACAACGCCAACAGCCTGGCCTTGCTCAAGCAGAATTACATCTCGCAGAGTTCGTATGACGCCACCAGCAACTCGCTCGACCTGGCGCGCGCCAGCGTCAAGGCGGCCGAAGCGCAGCTCGCGCTGGCCCGCATCGCGCTGGCCGATACGGTGATCCGCGCGCCCATGTCGGGCGTGATCAGCAAGCGCCACGTGCAGCCCGGCGAAAAGCTGGCGCCGGACATGCCCGCCTACACCATCGTCGACTTGCGCCAGCTGACCCTGGAAGCCCAGGTGCCGGCCTCGGACATCCCGCGCATCAAGGTGGCCCAGGAAGTGCAGTTCAAGGTCGACGGCTTCGGCGAGCGCCTGTTCAATGGCAAGGTGGCGCGCATCAACCCCAGCGCGGAAGCGGGCTCGCGCTCGATGCTGGTCTACATCAGCGTCGACAACGCCGACAGCGCCCTGCGCGGCGGCATGTTCGCCAAGGGCAGCATCACCACCGACAAATCGAATGTGATGCCGCTGATCCCGCTCGCCGCCGTGCGCAAGGAGCAAGGCGCCGACGTGGTCTACATCATCGAGGGCGGCCAGGTGCGCGCCCAGCCGGTCACGCTCGGCCTGCGGAACCAGGACGACGGCATGGCCGAAGTCACCGCCGGCCTGGCGGAAGGCGCCAGCGTGATCATCACCAAACTCGATGGCGTCAAGCCGGGCAGCAAGGTCAAGGTCGCGGGTCCGGCCGCGCAACTGGCGGCGCCGAACCTGCCCGCAGTCCCGAAAGGCTAAGCCATGTGGATCACCAAGACCAGTATCCAGAACCCGGTGTTCGCCACGATGGTGATGGTGGCACTGGTGGTGCTCGGCACCTTTTCGTATCGCGGCCTGGGCGTGGAAAGCATGCCCAATGTCGAGATTCCCTATGCCTTCGTGGAAGTGAACTATCCGGGGGCCTCGCCCGAGCAGGTCGAGAACGACATCACGCGCCCGCTGGAAGAAGCGGTCAATACCGTCAGCGGGGTCAAGACCTTGCGCAGCAATTCATGGGAAGGGCGCGGCGGCGTGCAGGTGGAATTCCAGCTGTCGACCAATATGGACCGCGCCATGACCGAGCTGCGCGACAAGGTCGCGCGGGTGCGGCCGGTGTTTCCGCGCGAAGCCAAGGAACCCTTCATCATCCGGGCCGAAGGCGACAATGCCCAGGCCATCGTGGAACTGGCCGTCACCTCCCCCACCCGCAGCCTGCGCGATATTTCCACCATGACCGAACAGGTGATCAGCAAGCGCCTGCAAGGGGTGGCCGGGGTTGGCCAGGTGCGCATTCACGGCCGCACCAACCGCCAGATCCTGATCAGCCTGAAGCCCGAGGCCATGACGGCGCAGCGGATCGGCGTCGACGAAGTGCTGCGCGCCATCCAGGCCACCAATACCAATCTCCCCGCCGGCAATATCACCTACGGCGCCGGCGAGCGCCTGGTGCGGGTGGAAGGCAAGATCAAGGATGCGCGCGGCTTTAACAAGATCATCGTGGCGCGCCGCGCCAGCGGACCGGTGTACCTGGACCAGCTGGCCGAAGTCGTCGACGGCGAACAGGAAGAAATGTCGATCTCGCGCCTGAACGGCGTGCGCTCGGTCATCATGGAAGTGACCAAGGTGCAGGACGCCAATGTGGTGGAAGTGGGCACCGGCATCAAGCGCGCGGTCGAGGACATGAAGGCCAGCCTGCCGTCCGACCTCAAGTTCCACATCCTGGAAGACCAGTCGGCGCGCGTGCAAAGCCAGCTCGATAATGTTCAGCGCACCATCATCGAAGGCGCGGTGCTGACCATGCTGATCGTGTTCCTGTTCCTGCATTCGTGGCGCAGCACCATCATCACCGGCCTGACCTTGCCCATTTCGGTGCTGGCCAGCTTCATCGCCATGAAATATTTCGGCTTCACCTTGAACTTCCTGACCTTGATGGCACTCTCGCTGTGCATTGGTCTCTTGATCGACGACGCCATCGTGGTGCGCGAAAACATCGTGCGCCATCTCGGCATGGGCAAGAGCCACTGGAACGCCGCCAACGACGGCACCAATGAAATCGGCCTGGCGGTGATGGCGACCACCTTCGCCATCGTGGCCGTGTTCGTGCCGGTGGCCTTCATGGACGGCATCATCGGCCGCTTCTTCCTGCAGTTCGGCATTACCGTCGCGGTGGCCGTGCTGGTGTCGCTGTTCGTCAGCTT
>CAMLFK010000053.1 GCA_946479255.1 uncultured Oxalobacteraceae bacterium | reverse complement strand
ACATTGAGTGGAATCGTCAAGCTAGGCTGGCCGGGGGGAAGTTCTATTTCGGCTTCGTTATACCGCTGCGAGTTCCAGTCGCCAACAGTGGAAATGTCCGGTTCAAAATTTAGAAGGTGGAGTTTGACAAGTTGCGGGGATGGCCCTGAATAGCGCATGTTGAACGTAATGGTGTCAAACTCGGAAAGGTCCACCCCTTTAGTTGCATCGCCCATCAGAAATTGCAGCTTGCAAAATGGATACATCGTGGCCCGCCCCAGCTGGCAGCGCATGATGAAGGCGTCCCCGGTGCGAACCAGCGACGCGACCGAATCACCTTGCTCGCGCTCACGGTCATCGGCCACGCTGACGCCGTGCGGTTGGCGGGGCGAAATCTCAATGACCCGGGTCATGCCGAAATGCTGCCAGATCAATAATGTGGGAGTCAGCAACAATAATAATATTATTAAATAATAACTTATCATCATCGTGCGGGAGCGCGGCTGATTCATCTGCGGACCAAATGGCTTCTTAAAGAAATCCTGTGGAAATTGCCTATGCCAGCATACACCTAAGAAGCGTTTGATCACACTACTTTAAAAATCGTAGAGCCCGGCATCAGGCTTGTGCTCAGCTGCTTGCTGTGCGCTGCATAAAGCTAATTCCGGTGTATAAAGAAGCAGCCTCGTGCATTCGAAAAAGCTAGACGACCATTTATTCATTAGCCCCCTGACCTGCGAATGAATCTGCCGACCGCCCGCATGACGACGATAAGTCAAATTTTGCTTGTCCTGTTGCTGCTGTTGAGTCCTGCATTGTTAATATGGCAACATTACGGCATGACCCGGATTATCGAGATATCCGTTCGCCAATCTCATGGCGTCCGGGTGACCGATGACCGCTACGAGAAAGGCAATTCGGTCGCGTCACTGGTTCGTACCAAGGATGCCCTCATCATGCGCTGCGCGCTTTCGGCGGGGTATGAGTGGCCATTTTGCAAGCTGCAATTCCTGTTGGGCGAGGCAGGCAAAGGCGTGGACCTTTCACTGTTCGACACGATTACGTTTGATATCCGATATTCAGGGCGATCGCCGAAAAGAGTCCGCGTTCATGTTGTTAATTTCGAGCCTGAGTTTTCCACGATCGGCGACTGGAACTCACAGCGATTCAACGAAGCTGTCCTTGACCTCCCCGACCACTCCACTTTGACGATTCCCGTCGACGTCCTGCACACTGCGGACTGGTGGGTGAACATGCGCAAGGTGCCGCTATCGAAGACCCGCACCCGGCTCGATAACGTGACGGCGCTGGAGCTGTCGACGACTAGCGCCGCAGTCGGTGAACAGCTCGCTATCGAGGTGAGGTCGATCCAATTTCGTGGAAAATGGATCTCGCAAGCAAGACTACTGATGTATCTACTCTTTGCGTGGATCGGCTGCGGAATACTCGGTTTGTCGCTCAGCTTGCAGCAATCCCGATCCAAGCTTTTGGCCAGCAATATGCGCCTGGAGCAGTTGGCAGCCATTAATAGGGCGCTTGAACTGGAAGCGCGTGAACTGGCCGGCCAGGCCCATACCGATCCCCTGACCGGCGCCTTGAACCGGCAAGGCCTCAGGGCGGCCTTGATGCGCCGGCTCGACACGCCTGCGCACTATGGCAAGGATATGGCGGTGATCTTCATGGACCTCGACCATTTCAAGCAGATCAATGATCGGCATGGGCATGACACAGGCGACGAGGTGTTGAGACGCTTCGCTGCCATCGTCAGGCGCGAGGTCCGGGCCGGCGATAAGCTGGTCCGCTGGGGTGGTGAAGAATTCCTGCTCGTGTGCCCGGAAACCTTCCGTGAGCATGCAGCGATCTTGGCGGAAAAACTGCGGAGCGCGATGGCGACGCAAGATTGGCCCCATGGGCTGCAGGTTACCTGTTCCTTCGGTGCGACCGCGCTGAACCCGGAAGAAGACATCGGCAGCGCCATCGCACGCGCAGACGCGGCCTTGTACGTAGCGAAATCGAACGGACGGAACCGGGTAGAAGTTGTCTGAGTGCTAGCCCCACAGTGGCGCCCTGCTCTCGACGTCTTGCTTGGGCCGCAGCAGGAAGCAGGCCAAGGCCGGGAGCAGGACCAGGGCTCCCACCATGTTCCAGAAGAACATGAAGGCGAGCAGGATCCCCATGTCGGCCTGGAACTTGATCGGCGAGAAGGCCCAGGTGGCGACGCCGGCCGCCAGCGTCACCGCCGTCAGCATGACGACCTTGCCGGTAAACAGCAATGCCCGGTGGTAGGCCTCGGCCAAGGATGCGCCCCGGCGCAACTGCGCCAGCACGATGCTCATGACGTAGAGGGCGTAGTCGATGCCGATGCCGACGCCGAGCGCGATCACCGGCAGCGTGCCGACCTTGACGCCGATGCCCAGCAGGACCATCAGCGCCTCGCACAGCACCGACGTCAGCACCAGCGGCAGGACGGCGCAGGCAACTGCCCGCCAGGAGCGGAATGTGACAAGGCACAGCAGGATGACGGCGCCATAGACCCAGTACAGCATCGCGCGGCTGGCCTGTTCGACGACGCTGTTGGTGGCCGCCTCGATGCCGGCGTTGCCGGCGGCCAGGATGAAACCTGCCCGAGCGGAATCATTGGCGGCGCCGAAGGCTTCGACCTTCTCCACCACGCGCGCCAGGGTGTCGGCCTTGTGGTCGGTCAGGTAGATGTACACCGTCAGCAGGCTGCAGGTATCGTTGTAGAGCCCGCGCGGTGCGCGGGCGCTGACCGCGTTCAGCATGTCCTGGTTGTGCAGCAGGTCCGACCAGCGCGAATCGCCCTCGTTGAGGCCGACGATGACACGGCGGTTGAGCTGCGCAAGGCTATGGGTGGAATCGACACCGTCCTGCTGCTGCAGTTCCTGCTCCAGGGCGTCGATGCGCATCAGCGTGTCGTAGGCCGAGCAGGCGTATTCCGGCGTCCTCACCATGACGGCGAAAACATCGCTGCTGGCCCCGTAATGGCTGCCGAGGAAGGCCACATCCCGGTTATAGCGGGAATCGGGACGCAGTTCCGGCGCCCCTGGATCGAGGTCGCCGATCTTCAGATCGCTGCCGACAACATAGCCGCCAAGCCCGAGCAGCGCCGCCGCCGACAGCGCACCGAGCGCCCGGCGGGGCTGCGTGAACCGCCCCAGCAAGTGCCACATCGGATTAATCCCCTTGCCCGTCTGCTCGGCGACTTCGGTGCGCAAGCTGCGCTGCGCCGCGGCCGGGCTGACCCCGGCGAAGGACAGCAGGATGGGCAGCAGGATCAGGTTGGTAAAGATCAGCACGGCAACGCCGATGCTGGCAATGATGGCCAGATTCTGGATCGCCTGGATCTGGATGATGGCCAGTACGCCGAAACCGACGGCGTCGCACAGGAGCGCCGTCAAGCCGGCGAGGAACAGGCGGCGAAAGGTATAGCGGGCCGCAATCACGCGATGGGTGCCGCGCCCGATGTCCTGCATGATGCCGTTCATCTTCTGCGCGCCGTGGCTCATGCCGATGGCGAACACCAGGAAGGGCACCAGCACCGAATAGGGGTCGAGCTGGTAGCCGAACAGGGTGAGCAGGCCGAGCTGCCAGATCACGGCAGTGAGCGAGCAGGCCACGACCAGCAGGGTACTGCGCACGCAGCGCGTGTAGCCGTAGAGGGCGGCGCCGGCCAGCACCAGGGCGGCGCCGAAAAAAAACATGATCGCGCGTACGCCGGCGATCAGTTCGCCGACCACCTTGGCAAAGCCAGTGACATGGATGCGCACCCGCTCGCTTTCAAAGCGCTCGCGCAGCGCCTCCACGCCTGCATTGACCTTGGCGTAGTCGAGTAGCGTGCCGTCCGGATAGGCGGCCAGCAGCGGCGCGGAGATGACGCTGGATCTGCCGTCGACAGCGACGAGCTGGCCGATCTCGCCCGAACGCGCTATGTTGTGGCGCAGCTGGACCAGGTTTTGCGGCGTGCCGGCATAGTCCGGGGGAATCACCGGGCCGCCTTCCAGGCCTTCTTCGGTGACGCCGATCCAGCGGGTGGCGGGTGTCCACAGCGACTTCATCTGGGCGCGGTCCACGCCGGGCAGCAGGAAGATGGCGTCGTTGAGCTGCTGGAGTGTCGCCAGGTAGCCGGCATCGTAGATGTCGCCTTGGGTGTTCTCGACGGCGATGCGGAGGGCATTCCCGAGGCCGGCAAGATCGCGCTTGTGCGCCAGGTAGTTGGCAATATAGGGGTGGCCGGTCGGGATCATCTCCTCGAAGTTGGCGTTCAGGCGCAGCCTGCTTGCCTGGAAGCCCATGAGCACGGTCGTCAGCAGGCAGATGGCCAGGATGGCCACCCGGTTGTTAAAGAGCAGGCGTTCGGTGCGGGAACCGGAATGGATGTCGAAATCGGCAAGCTTGCCGACCACTTTCTGATCCAGCATGCTGTCGTCGGCTGTCATACGCGGCTTTCTGCGGGGTGGCCCGGGATTCAAGGGGGCGCAGAAGGCAGCGCAACCAAGCGCCGCGCCCCCCGCCAAGTGGCGGCAACGATGGCGCCGTCCGCCGCCTCGACCGCCGCCGTCAAGGGCGGGAGCGGCGGCATGGGCAAGAGTCGAATGCCCTCCCCGCCGCCCCGCAGCGCTTGCCCGGCCTGATTGATAAACAGCAGGCCGCCTCCGGACAGCGGCGCGACATGCGCGAGGCTGGCCGGCACGGCGACCTCGAGCCGCTTCCATGCCTGGCCCTGGTCTTCGCTGACGAAGGCATGGCCGCGCAGGCCGCCGACCACCACCTTGCCGCCGTCCGACGCGACGGTGAAGAAGCTGCCTTCATAGGGCAGCTTGAGGGTGGAGAAATGCTCGCCGCCGTCGGTCGAGCGCAGCACCAGGCCATGCTCGCCGACGATGTAGAGCACGCCTTCGACGGCGGCGATGGCGTTGAGGTGGTAGCCCTTGGGATTGTCCAGATGGGACATCCACGGCTGCCAGCTCGCGCCGCCGTCCTCGGTGCGGAAGATGATGCCGTAGGCGCCGACGACGAAGCCGCGCCGCGGCGTCGTGAAACGCAGGTCGAGGAAGGGCTTGTCGGGGCCGTCGGCGACCAGGCGCTCGGCCTCCCGCAGTGCGCGCCGGTTGGCCGCGCTGCCCTCGCGGGCAAGCGCGGCCCGCGCCGCCTTGAGGGCAATGGCGGCGCCGCCGCGGCCGTCGAGGCGCCGGCGCCAGGTCTCTCCGCCATCGCCGCTGG
This sequence comes from uncultured Oxalobacteraceae bacterium, assembly GCA_946479255.1. The sequence goes on along the minus strand of CAMLFK010000053.1, from coordinate 17,557 downwards.
CCAGCACGACGCCCGCATGTCCCACCGCCCAGCCCGACTTTGCGAACGGAAACGCAAGCCGGGTGAGGCTCACCGCCACCGGCACCTGCCTGGCCTGGCGCCAGCTCCTGCCATCGTCGTCGGAAAGCAGCACCGTACCCCGCTCGCCGACCGCCACCAGGCGCATGCCGGCACGCTCGATGTCAAGCAGGAGGGCGGCGTTGGCACGCCTGGAAATCATCGCCGGCCGCTCAAGCGGGTCGGCGACCGGGGCGGCGCCGAAGCAGGCTGCCGGCGCCAGCGTGGCCAAGGCGGCCCGGCAAATCAGCTGCAAGCACTTCATCGAACTGTTGGCGCCGGCCATGCCATCGCTGCCGCGGGCCCGGCTCAGCGGAGACCCTCGCCGACCAGGCCGTCCGGCGTAAAGGTTTCGTCAGGCAGGGGCGCGCTCAGCTTGAGCTGGCTCGGGCTCTGGTTCATCAGCACTTCCATGTAGGTGGAGCCGGAGATCAGGTCGTAGACGCCGTAGTACAGGGGATACTGCCCCGGCAAATCCGGCAAGACCACGGGAATGGCGATCGGCATCCGCGCCAACTGGCCGTTGGCGTCCCAGCGGTCGGCCAGGATGGCGGTCCAGGTGTCCTCGTCGAGGTAATAGCGGCTTCTCGGCGAGGTATGGCGCTGCCCCGGTTTGAGGGTGGCCTCGACGACCCAGACGCGGTGCAGTTCCCAGCGCACATGATCGGGGTTGAGGAAGTGCTTGCCCAGCACCTCGGCATCCCGGGTCGGGACCAGGATGCGGTTGCTGTTATAGGGGATGTACATCTCCTTCTTGCCCACCAGCTTCCAGTCAAAGCGGTCCTTGCGGGCGGTGAAGACGTTGACTTCGTCGATGGTGGCGATGCCGCTCGACTGCGGTGTGGCCGTGTCGCAGCAGGCGTTGGGCAGCCTGCGCACGCGGCGCTGGCCGGGCAGGTAGAGCCAGGTGCTGCTCTTGGAATCGTCGAGATGCAGGCGTGCCGCGGCGCCCTCGCCGACGCGCATCGGCGGGCCGCTGAAGAGGCCGCGCAGCAACCAGTATTCGCCCCGGAACCGGCCCTCGCCATCCTTGGCGTAGTACGGCATCTGTAGATTGTAGCTGCCTTCGGCCATCGTCACCACGCGGCCGTCGGTCGTCACCTGGTAGCTGCGCAGCTTCTCCAAGGTCATCGCAGGCGGGCGCCAGCGCAACTCATGGTTGTAGATGGCTTCGATACCGCTCTTGGTGATGGGAAAAGGAATGCCGCCGTAGGCAAGTTCCGGCTGCGGTCCGGCGCCGCCTTCGACCAGCCTGGCGCGGGTGGCGTTCTTGAACGTGTTGTCGTAGACCCACTGCGGCGCCACGGCCGTGCGGTGGGTCGGATAGACGTCGATGCGGAAGTCCGGATACTTCTTCATCAGCGCCTTGACGCCCTCGCTCAGCTTGTCGGCGTACTGGTCCATGTTCCTGGCGCCGATGGAAATCAGGGGCTTTTCCTTCGCGAAGGGGTCGGTGCGCCGGTCGCCGTTTTTGGAGTTCGGGATCGGCGTGGTGTAGCCGCCGGTCCAGGCCGGGATCGTGCCCTCCTGGTTGCCGGCTTTCTCCGCGCCGAAGGGGGTCAGCTCGGTCTTGAGCCGCGCAGCCTCCTCGGGCGACACGGCGGCGAAGGTGTTGGCAGCTACGACGGCGGCGGCGGCAACCAAGACCCGGAGGCCGGTTTGCAACTTGAAAGTCATCTTCAGCTCCTCAGAATGTGCGGCGAATGGAGAACGCCAGGAAGTCGCGGTCTTTCAGGCTTTGTGCGTAGCTGAGGTTGCCGTTGGCGTCCGCGACGGGCTGTTCCTTCCCGAAATAGTGAGTAAGCGAAAGGCTCATGATCCAGGTATTGAGGTAGGTGCCGTTCAGACCGATATTGAGGTCGCCGCCGCCTTCCGGTGTGCCCGGGCCGAGCGCCATCGAACGCGAGCCCTTGGGCGCATAGCCCAAGCCGATAGGAACGGACAGGTCGAGGCCGGGGATGACCCGGCGGTACACCGGCTCGAACAATCCCCGCAGCGCAAACGCATCGCGCTTCGCGGTGGCGCTCACCAGCGAAGGGTTGTTCTTCACCTTGAGCAAGCGGTTCCAGATGACTTCTCCGGTGAAATTGGATTCCCTGAACAGGGCTGTCGGCTGCAGGCTCCAGAGAACGGAAAGATTCGCGTGCGCGGTCCGGCCCGTGGCGTAGGCGGGACGGTCGCTATTGTTGGTGGGGATGCCGCCCAGGGCGCTGGTATCGACCACCCCGCTGCTCGGCAAGTCCTGGTTGTGGCGAATCGAGGCTTCCACTGCCAGATTCACGTTGTTGAAGGTGCGGCTGGCACTGGCGCCATAGGCCTTGATGCCCTCATGGTAGGCGAGCCGGTAGGATACCGGGCCCGCCAGGGCGCAGCTGGCGGCCCCGGTCTGCACCGATCCCGGCACAGTGCAGCCCGGCCCCGGGAAGACGCCGGTCACCGGCCTGAGGCCCAGGTTGGTGACCACCTGCGGGCCCTTGTTGTGGAAGCGGATGGCGTACAGCCCGTAGTCGGTCCCCTCGTGCCGGATGCCGACCCTGAGCCCACCCTGGCCGGAGTTCGCGGCCTTCTCGTCTCCCACGCGCGGCGCGTTGTCTTGCAGGAAGGGCCCTCCCTGGGCCACGGTTGGCAGGCCAAGCAGAAGCTGTTCGCCGCCTTCCGGGAGGAAGTCGATCTGGGAGAAATAGCTGCCCACCGCAGGCAGGCGGTGGGCCCGCCAGCGCAGCTGGTAGTAGGCGGCCACGGCCACCTCGGGAGTCAGCTGCACCTGGCCGGACAACATCGGCACCGTCCGCAAGGCTTCCTTGAACTGGGTATTAGGGACCGACAACAGCTTGACGGCATCGATCGGCATCATGCCGCCGGCGATGGCGTTGCCGCCAAAGAATAGCGATTCGCCCCAGACCTGCGCATGCCTGCCGGCCCGCACCGTGACCGGCTTGTCGCCGACGTTGAACTTGCTGAAGACGAAGGCGTCGAGCAGTTCCGCCTTGCGGCCATGGATCTCCCGCGTGTCGTCGGTGAAGCGATTGTAGGGCACGGACAGCTGGTTGGCCGTGCCATCGTCCGGATGATCGTTGCGGCGGTTATAGACGTCGTCGTACCAGGCGGCGCCACTCAAGCGCAGGCCCATCTGCCTGTAGGTGAGGTCGAACTCGGAGAGCAGGTCGACGCGATTGGAAATGAGCCCGCGGGCGAAGTTGAGGTCGCCGTCATTCAGGTTGGGATTGGCCGTCAGGATCGGCGAGCGGGACTTCACGCGCGCGGCGGCGCTGTACTTGACGGTATTATCCCAACGCATCGCCAAGTCCGGATTGCCGCTTGGGATATCGACAGCCCGGGCAAGCGGCATGGCCCCGAGCGATGCGACGACAGCGGCAAGCGCCAGCGGCGCAGGGTGGCGGCAAGGGAAACGCTTGGCCTTCGGCACATCGGCGTGCAAATTCATACGCTGCCTCCTCTGTCGTTTGGTGATGCTTCGACAGGTGGGCCGGCCCTTAGGTTCCTCGCCCGCGCTGTCCTGTGCGCCGGCGCAGGGTCAAAATTCCGATAGAATAAAGTAAACGGCAATCCGCCCCCGCCAAGGCAGGAATATCTGCTTGAACTTAAAGTGACTGACGGTGTCCAACGGTGATCATGGAAAATACTGTCGACATCAGCGTAGCGGCCAAGGTGCTCGGGGTCACCGTCAAAACCGTTCAGCGTTGGGAGCGCGAAGGACGCCTGCTCCCGATTGCGCGCACGGACAGCAACCGCCGTCGCTATACCCCGAGCCAGCTCCAGGATTTCTTGCGAATAAAACCTTCCAGCGAGCCTGCCAGTGCGCCAAAACAGATTGTCGCTTACTGCCGCGTGTCCAGTTCACGCCAGCGCCCTGATCTGGCAAATCAGCGGCGCATACTGGAACAGTTCACTGTCGCACGCGGGCTGGCCAACGTCGACTTTATAGAAGAGGTAGGCGGAGGACTCAACTTCAAGCGCAAGCGTTTCCTCGCGCTGATGGATGCGATCGGGCGTGAGGAAGTGAGCACACTCATCCTGGCGCATCACGACCGCTTGACCCGTTTCGGTTTCGACTGGTTTGCCCACTATGCCCAGTCGCACGGCTGCGAGCTGCTGGTGCTGGATCAGGAAGGCCTGTCACCCGAGCAGGAAATAGCACAAGACCTGATGACCATTGTCGATTGCTTTTCTTCGCGCCTGTACGGGCTGCGCAACTACCGCAAGAAGCTGGGCGAAGCATTGGTACAGGACCAACAGGACCGCAAAGTTGCTGCTCGCCCACCGCATGCCGCTTGAATCCCATGCGTACACGTTGTTGATAGCAGTTCTCGAAAAAATGCGGTCGTATGAACGTGGGCAATTATCAGATTCTTGAGCAGCTCGGGGTAACAGCCGGCGGCCCCCTTCACCTTGCCCGCGAGCTCACTACCGGCACCACCGCCCTGCTCAAGCTCCCCGCACACGAGAACGCCGTCGACGGACTGCGCCGGGAATATGCCTTGCTGCAATCTCTGGAGGCGCCCGAGATTCTCAAACCACTGGCCCTGCTTGAGGACGGAGCGCACCCGGCCCTGGTCCTGGAAGCGTTCTCCGGCGAGGGCCTGGACGCCGTGCTGGCGCGCCCGCCACCGCTCTGCCTGCCGGTGGCGCTGAGCATCGCCTTGCAGGCGGCCCGCGCCTTGGCCGCGCTCCATGCGGCCGGCATCGTGCATGGCGACATCCGGCCCGCCAACTTCCTGCTGGCCCAGGCCCACGATCCGGTGCAGCTGAAACTGGCGGATCTGAGCCGGGCGACGGCGCGCGAGGACGCTGCCACCGCCCGCACGGCGGCCGGCCGCGACTGGGCATATGTGTCGCCCGAGCAGACCGGACGCATGAACCGCCCCGCCGATCACCGCACCGATTTCTATTCGCTGGGGGTGTTGCTGTACCGCCTGTTGAGCGGCCAATTGCCGTTCGAGGCGGACGATCCGCTGGAATGGGTGCATTGCCACCTCGCGCGCAGGCCGGTCCCGCCGCACGAACGGACACCCAGCGTTCCTCCGGCAGTGTCCGCCCTCGTGCTCAAGCTGTTGGCCAAGCTGCCGGAGGAGCGCTACCAGAGTGCACATGGCCTGCTGGCCGACCTGGAGCAGTGCCTGGCCCAATGGCAGGAGGCGGGAGAGATTGCGCCGTTCGCGCTGGGCCGGCGCGATATGGCCGACCGTTTCCAGGTCCCGCCCAAGCTGTACGGACGGGAACGGGAAAGCGCTGCGCTGCTGGCCGCGTTCGAGGCGGTGGCCGCGACGGGCACCCCAATGCTGGTGACCGTGGCCGGCTATTCGGGAGTCGGCAAATCGGCCCTGATCCAGACACTGCAGCAACCGGTGGTGGCGCGGCGCGGTTACTTCCTGGCCGGCAAGTTCGACCAGTATCGGCGCGACATTCCCTATGCCACCCTGGCCCTTGCCTTCGACGGCCTGGTGCGCCATCTCTTGGGCGAAAGCGAGGCCGGTATCACGCATTGGCGGCAGGCCCTTCACGAAGCTTTGGCCCCGAACGCCCAGCTCATGGTGCGCCTGATCCCCCGGCTCGAACTGGTCATCGGGCCGCAGCCGTCCGTGCCCGAGCTGCCGCCGCAGCAGGCGCAAGGCCGCTTCCAGCTGGTATTGCGGCATTTCATCGGCGTGTTCGCCACCCAGGTCCACCCTTTGGTGCTGTTCCTCGACGACTTGCAATGGGCGGACGCGGGAACGCTGGCCCTGCTGGCCGATCTCGCCACCGATCCGGACCTGCGTTACCTGTTGCTGGTCGGCGCATACCGCGACAACGAAGTCGACGGCAACCATCCGCTGATGCGTGGCCTGGAAGCGATCCGCCAGGCGGGCGGCGCGACGCAGCACATTGCGCTGGCCGCGCTGAGCCTTGGCGATGTCGCGCAACTGGCCGCCGGCGCGCTGCATTGCCCGCCCGCCGAGGCCCGGCCGCTGGCGCAGCTGGTGTGGGACAAGACCGGCGGCAATCCCTTCTTTACCCGCCAGTTCCTGGACGCCCTGGCCGAGGAAAAACTGCTGCAGTTCGATAGCGGCCAGGGCGCTTGGCGCTGGAACCTGCCGCGCATCCAGGCCAAGGGCTTTACCGACAATATCGCGGACCTGATGGTAGGCAAGCTGGCCCGTCTGCCGCAGGAGACGCAAGAGGCCCTGGCCCGCTTTGCCTGCCTGGGCAACACCGCCGACCTTGCCACGCTGAGCCTGATCCGCGAGGAAAGCGCGGAGGCCACCCAGGCGGCGCTCCTGGAGGCCTTGCGCGCCGGCTTCGTACGGCAATCGGGCGAGACCGACACCTACACCTTCCTCCATGACCGTTTTCAGGAGGCGGCCTATTCCCTCATCGCCGAAGCCGAGCGGCCGGCCGCCCATCTCCGAATCGGCCGCCTGCTGGCGGCGCGCACGCCTGCCGAGGACGTCGAAGAGAAAATCTTCGATATCGTCAACCAGCTCAACCCCGGTAGCGCCCTGATCACATCAATCGAGGAACGGGAAAGAGTGGCCGAGCTGAACCTGATCGCCGGCCAACGCGCCAAGCGATCGACGGCCTATGCCACGGCCCTGAAATTCCTGGCCGGCGGCGCGGCCCTGCTGACGGAAGAACGCTGGCAGCGGCGCTACGACCTGGCCTTCGCGCTGGACATCAATCGCGCCGAATGCGAATTCCAGACCGGCGACATGCAGGCCGCCGACCACCGGCTGTCGGCGCTGGCGCTGCGCGCCGCCACGCTCACGGATCTGGCTGCCGTCGCCTGCCTGCGAATCGACCTCTACATCACCCTGGACCTGGCCGACCGCGCCATCGATGTCAGCCTGGAGTATCTGCGGCATGCGGGAATCGACTGGCCCGCCCATCCGTCGAACGAGGAGGTCGAGCAGGAAGTCCAACGCTTCAGGCGGCAACTTGGCGCCCAATCCATTGAAGAGCTCATCGATCTGCCCCTGATGAGCGATCCAGGCACGCGCGCCACTTTCGACGTGCTGATCACAATCCTGCCGCCGGCCTCGATCACCGACGAGAATCTGCATTGGCTGGCGATCGCCCGCATGGCAAACCTCAGCCTGGAATATGGTCACTGCGATAGTTCCAGCTCCGGTTATGTCTGGCTCGCCTGGATGCTTGGGGGCCGTTTCGGCGACTACCGGACCGCCTACCAGTTCGGCAAGCTGGGCTACGACCTGATGGAAAGACGCGGGCTGAGGCGGTTCGAGGCCCGCCTCTGCCTCATCTTCGGACATTTCGTCACCCCCTGGACCAGGCATGTTCGCACCGGCCTGCCCTTGTTGCGGCGCGCCATCGACGCGGCGAATAGAAATGGCGATGTCACCTTCGTGTCCTATAGCCACATGAACCTGATTACCAATCTTCTCGCCGCCGGTGATGTGCTTTCCGAGTGCGAGCGCGCGACCGAGACCGCCCTCGCCTTCGCCACGAAGCTGCGCTTCGGATCGGTCATCGACGTCATCACCGGACAGCAGAGGCTGATCCGGACCCTGCGCGGCCTGACCCTGGATTTTTCATCCTTCAACGATGAGCAATTCGACGAAGTGAGCTTCGAAAGTCATCTGGAGGCCGATCCGCGCCTGGCGCTGGCAACTTGCCTGTATTGGATCCGCAAGTTGCAAGCCCGTGTCTTTGCCGGGGACTATGCCTCTGCCATGCAGGCGGCGGCCAAGGCCGAACCGCTTCTGTGGACCGCGCGTTCCTACTTCGAGAAGGCCGAATGCCATTTTTTTGGCGCGCTGGCGCGGGCGGCCGCCTACGATTCGGCATGCGCCGCGGCGCGCCCCCAGCTACTAGCCGACTTACAAGGAAACTACGAACAGCTCGCGGCATGGGCCGAGAGCGGACCTGAAAACTTTGAAACCCGCCGGGTCCTGGTCGCCGCCGAGCTGGCCCGCATCGACGGCCGCGAGCTCGATGCCGAGCGCTTGTACGAGCAGGCCATCGCTGCGGCCCGCGACAATGGCTTCGTGCACAATGAAGCCATGGGCTGCGAGTGCGCCGCCGGCTTTTATCTGGCACGCGGACTCGCACTTCCCGGCAAGGCCTACCTGGAACAGGCGCGTGACTGCTACGCCCGTTGGGGCGCCGACGGCAAGGTGCGCCAGCTCGACGAACAGTATCCGGAGCTGCGCACGCCCAGCAAGGGCGCGGCCGCAGGCCCGCTCGAAGGCGAGGCCCGGCTTAGCGAAGCCCGGCTCGATCTGCTGTCGGTGGCCAAGGCCTCGCAAGCCATTTCCGGCCAGATCGTGCAGGGCGAGCTGATCGATACCCTCCTGCGCCTCGTGCTCGAAAGCGCGGGCGCCCAGAGCGGCTGCCTGCTGCTGGCGCAGGGCGATGAGCTGGTGCTGGCGGCCGAGGCCACGGTCGCGCAGCGGACAGTGCAGGTGCGCCGGCCTGAGGGACCCGTACTCTCGCCGGCGCACCTGCCCCTGAGCCTGCTCCAGTATGTCCGGCGCTTGCGCGAGCCGGTGCTGCTGATGGAGGCGTCGGCCCAGCACCAGTTCGCCGCCGATCCCTACTTCGCGCACCACCCTCCCAAGTCCGTGCTATGCCTGCCGGTGCTGCGCCAGGCGGTCCTGGTCGGCCTGCTATACCTGGAAAACAATCTGGCCACCCATGCCTTCCCCCCGGAACGGGTCCAGGTGCTGGAACTGCTGGCGTCCCAGGCCGCCATTTCGCTCGACAATGCCCGCCTGTATGCCGATGTGCGCGACAGCCATGCCCGCATCCGGCGTTTGATCGAGGCCAACATCATCGGCATCTTCTTCTGGGATTTGCAAGGCAACATCCGTGAGGCCAACGAGGCGTTTCTCGAGATGCTGGGCTATTCGCGGCAAGAGCTGTTGGCCGGCCAGGTGAACTGGCAATCCTTGACCTCGCCGGAGTACAAGGCACTCGATGAGCGGAAAGCAGTGGAAGTGCGCACCACCAGGTCCTGCACCCCGTATGAGAAAGAATTCCTGCGCAAGGACGGCAGCCGCATCCCGGTGCTGATCGGCGCCGTCCTGTTCGACGACTCGCCGGATCAGGGCGTGGCCTTCGTGCTGGATCTGTCCGAGCGCAAGCGGGCTGAAGCGGAACGGCAAGCGCGCCAGGCGGCGGAAGCGGCCAACCGCGCCAAGAGCGTGTTTCTGGCCAACATGAGCCATGAATTGCGCACGCCGCTCAACAGCATCCTCGGCTATGCCCAGATCCTGGAGCGCGACCCGGCGCTGGACGAATCCCATGGGGCGAAGGCGAAAGTCATCCGCAAGAGCGGCGACCATCTGCTCACCCTCATCAACGATATCCTGGACCTGGCCAAGATCGAGGCCGGCAAGATGGAACTTTATCCGGACGAGCTCCATGTCCAGAGCTTCGTGAACGACATCATGGACATCGCCGGCGTGAAGGCGGCGCAAAAAGGACTGGAGCTGGTGTGCGAGCTGGCACCAAGCGTGCCGCAAGGAATCCGGGCCGACGCCAAGCGCCTGCGCCAGGTCTTGCTGAACCTGTTGTCGAATGCCGTCAAGTTCACCGACCTGGGGTGGGTGGCGCTGCGGGTGCGCTTCGCGCCGCCCGACTTGTGGCACTTTGAGGTGGCCGATACCGGCGTCGGCATTGCCGGCGACCAGCTGGAGACCATCTTCGAACCGTTCGAGCAGGCCGGCGACAGGCAGCAACGGTCGGGCGGCACCGGCCTGGGGCTGGCCATCAGCCGCCAGTATGCGCGCATGATGGGAGGCGACATCCGCGCCGAAAGCCGGACCGGCCAGGGCAGCACCTTCCACCTGGACCTTCGGGCGCAGCCGGCGGAAGTCGCGGCCGAGGTCCCGGCGGCGGCAGTTGCCGCTGTCAAGAACGTCACCGGCTATGTGGGGCGGTGCAGGACGATTTTGGTGGTGGACGATATCGCCGAGAACCGGGCCGTGGTGATCGATCTGCTGACGCCGCTCGGCTTCGAGGTGAGCACGGCCGCCGACGGCCAGGAAGCGGTCGACACGGCGCTGCGCAGGCGGCCGGACCTGATCCTGATGGACATCGCCATGCCTCGGCTCGATGGCGTTGCCGCCACCCGTCTGTTGCGCCAATCGGATTCCTGCCGGGAGGTACCGGTGATCGCCCTGTCGGCCAGCGTATCGGCCAGCGACAGCGAACAATGCCTGGCCGCCGGGATGGATGCCTTTTTGCCCAAACCGGTCGATGCGGACAAGCTGCTGAGCCAGATGGCACGGCTGTTGCAGCTGGAATGGACCTATCGGGCCGCACAAGCGCCAGTGGAAGCCGGCGCCATGGTGGCGCCGCCAGCGGAAGAAATGGAGGTGCTGTACCGCCTGGCCAAGCTGGGCAACATGCAAGAGATCATGGCGGCGGCCGAGCGGCTGACCGGGCTGGACCAACGCTATCGACCCTTTGCCGACCGCTTGATGTCGCTGGCCAAGGCCTACCAGTCCAAGGCCGTGTTGCACCTGGTGGAAACACATCGGCAAGGCGGCCTCGCACCGCATGAGGCCATGTGAACGCTCAAGGTCGTCCCGTACTGGTACGCCAAAGTAGAGCAAACCCGGCTGGCCGATGATGCCTTGAAGCGGGCGAATATGCTCGTCTGCAATGAATCCTGCCGTCCGCGCCCGCCACCGGCCGCCTGCGGCAGCTTACCCGAACATGAGAGCCACGATGTCTTCGTTAAACCATCGCGCCGCCGTGCCGGCCGCACCCGTCACGGCCTTGCGCATTGTGCCATTCCCGTATTCGCCATTTTTATTCGCCCTGATGGCGGCCTTTTCCAGCGTCGCCCAGGCGGACGATGTCCGCTTGGTCGACACCGTGGTGATCAGCGGCGCCCGCGCCGCCACCAAGCTGTCGGAAACGTCCAGTGCCATCGGCGTGGCCGACCGCAAAGCCCTGCAACGCGACAAGCCAAAAACCATGGGCGACGTGCTCAATCGCATCGCCGGCGTTTACTGGAACGATCTCGGCAACGAGCAGCACAGCATGGGCATCCGTCAGCCCATCAGCACCAATGCGGTCTACCAGTACCTGGAAGACGGCATTCCGATCCGTCCGCTGGGCGTGTTCAACCACAACTCGCTCAACGAAATGAATATCGCCGGCAGCGATGCGGTCGAAGTGGTCAAGGGGCCGGCGTCGTCGCTGTACGGCAGCAATGCGGTAGGCGGCGCCATCAACGCGCTGAGCGCGGCGCCGTCGGGCAAGCCGTCCGCCAGCGCCGGCGCGCGGCGGGAAGCCGTCAGCGGCTATACGCGCTACGACACGTCGGCCAGCAATACCTGGGGCGATGTCGGCTTGCGCTTTTCCCACTACAGCACGCGCCGCAGCCGGGACAACTGGCAGCAATACAGCTATGGAAGCAAGGATTCGTTTACCCTGCGCGCCGACTATGCGCTGCGCGGCAACGCGGTGGTGCGCGCCACGCTGGTGCGTACCGACCTTGATTCAGCCATGACCGGCAGCGTGTTCGAGAACGATTACCTGCACATGCGCGGCAAAAGTCTGAACACATTCACCTATCGCAAGGACCTGACCACGCGCGCGAATGTCGCGTGGGAGGGGACGACGACCTTTGGCGGCACCACCACGGTGACGCTGTTCGGGCGCCGCAACGACCATGGCCAGATACCCAGCTATACGATCGGCGGCTGCGTGGGCAGTGCGTGCAAAGGCACCATCAACAACAACCATGTCGATTCGCGCGGCGTCGACCTGAAGCACCAGCAGGAGTTCGCCTGGCTCAATAGCCGCGTGGTCGCTGGCGTGTATATCGACCGCAGCGACAATCCCTATGTCAGCGACAACCTCAATATCGAGCGCGACGTGGCCAGCGGCCGCTACCTGCGCTATACGCTGGCGAGCGCGAACCAGCCGCTGGGCGTGCGCGACTACCAGACCGATATCGCCAACACCGCGCTGTTCGCGCAATGGGAATCGACGCCGATACCGAACTTGCGCATGGTTGCCGGCGGCCGTGCGGACCGCATTCGCTATGATTACCATAACCGCTTGGCGCCAGCCGGCAGCACCAATTACGGCGCGCCGGATGAACAGCGCAGCTTTGGGCGTTTCAGCCCGAAGCTTGGGGCCAGCTATGTGCTGGGCACCAACGCCAATGCGTATGCCAATTTCAGCGAGGGCTTCACGCCGCCCGAGGTGAGCCAGCTTTACGGCAAAACCGGCATTCCAGACCTGCACCCGGCCACCTACCGGAATGCCGAACTGGGACTGCGTTTGGCATTTTTGGAGGGCAGATTGCGGCTCGACTCGGCGCTGTACCGCCTGACCGGGGTTGACACCATCGTCAGCTATACTGCATCGCCCGGTAACAGCGAAAACCGCAACGCCGGCCGCACCCGCAGCCAGGGCCTGGAGCTGGGGCTGAACTACGACAGCGGCTTGTTTGACGCACGCTTCGCCACGGCCATTGCCAGCCATCGCTACCTGCAGTACCGTGTCGCGGCCGCCCTGGATTATTCCGGCAACAAGATGCCGCAGGCGCCGCGTGACGTGACGTCGGCGGAAATCGGCTTCAAGCCGGCAAGGGGCGCGCGGGTGGCGCTGGAAATGCTGCACCTGGGCCGCTATTGGATGGACAACGCCAATACGGCCGAATATGCTGGCCACGCGCTGTTCAATGTGCGCGCCAGCTACAAGCTGGGAAACGCATGGGAAGCCTGGGCGCAGGTGCGCAACCTGGCGGACCGCCGCTATGCCGATTCGGCGTCCAGTTCGTACTCCGGTACAGGCGCCTACAACCCGAATACGCAGAACCAGTACACGCCGGGCGCACCGCGCAGCGTCATGCTTGGCCTGACCTTTACATACGGACAGTAGACACATGATGCAGCCCTCCCTGAAAAGCGCCCGCACCGCCATGCTATGGCGCATCCATTGGTGGGCGGCCTTGGTCGCGACGCCATTCACCCTGATCGCCACCTTGACAGGCATCCTGTACATCTTCACACCGCAGATCGAGCAGCTTTTGTACCGCCATCTCGATCAGGTGGCGCCCGTAGCGCAGGTGCGCCCGCTCGACGAGCTCGTGGCGGCGGCGCAGCGGGGGGCGCCCGCCGGTACCATGCTGCATTCGGTGCTTGCGCCTGCGCTGGCCGGGCAATCGGTCAAGGTGAACTTTGTTCCAGAGGATGGCGCGGCCGGCGCCCACCAGCACCATGGCGGCGGCCACGCGCCGGCACCCGTGCCGCGCAAGCCCTCGTTCGGCTTATCTTCCGACGCCGTCACCGTGTATGTCGATCCGGCCAATGGCGCCGTGCTGGGCAGCCTGGCAAACGCGGAGCGCTTTAACAACTGGGCCAAACGATTACATTCGCGGCTGCTGCAGGACGAAGGATGGCGCTGGATGATCGAACTGGCGGCCAGCTGGCTGCTGGTGATGCTGGTGACCGGCGTTTTGCTGTGGTGGCCGGCGGCATCGATGCCGCGCGCCGGACGCAGCGGCCGTGCGGCATGGCGCCAATGGCATGCCTTCCTCGGTGTGGCATTGGGCGTGGTCAGCCTGGCGATCCTGCTGACCGGACTCACCTGGAGCAAATATGCCGGCGATCAGGTCCGGACCCTGCGCGATGCCGCCGGCCAGGCCGGCCCGCAAGTTCCGCGCGCGCTGGCGTCCCGGCTGCTTGAAGGACAGCAGCCCCAGTCCTGGCAGGCCGTGCTGGAGAAAGCGCGTTCCATGGCGCCTGCGGCCTCATGGCAGTTGACGCCGCCACGAGGCCAGTCCGGCGTGTGGCGCGCGGCGGTAGCCGACCGCAGCGAGCCAGCGCGGTGCCTGGACCTTGCGCTCGATGCCTACAGCGGCGCAGTCCTGTACCAGTCCGGCTGGGACCAGCAAACCCTGTTTGGCAAGGCAACCGGGGTGGGCATTCCATTCCACCGCGGCGAATTTGGCTGGTGGAACCAGGCCGTGCTGCTGGTCTTCGGGCTGGGTGTGCTGTTTTCCTTGGTGTCGGGCTGGGTCATGTACTTCAAGCGCAGGCGGCAAGGCGCGCTCGCGCTGCCGGAGGTGCCGCAGGGAGCATGGCGCGCGTTCGGGCCTGGCTGGTGGCTGGCCGGCGTGGGTTTCTCGTGGCTGATGCCGCTACTGGCGATTTCAGCACCATGTGTGCTGCTGGCTGATCGTTGCTTGGCGCGCTCGGCAAAATGACCCTGCTCAGTACTTCTCTTTCTGTTTCCAATCAAACTTTTCCTTATCTCGACTGTTACGGCGAGCCAGATCGGCCAGCGCAATGTCGATCTCTTCGGACGGGACCCAGCGCCCGGCCGCGAAAACACCGGCAATTTTTCGGGTATTTGCAATATTGTCGAGTGGATTGGCATCTAAGAGTACAAGATCGGCATATTTGCCCACCTCCACAGATCCGATCCGGTCACCCAGGCCCAACCATTGGGCGGGCAAACTCGTCGCTGCCGCTAGCGCCTCTTCGTTTGTCAGACCTGCCTTGACGAGCAGCTCTAACTCATCGTGGAGGGCGAAGCCCCAGACAACCCCCGACACTCCTGCATCAGTTCCGGCCACCATTGGAACGCCCGCCGCTCGAAACGCCTCAACCAGGCGCATGTTGAACTCGACCTTTCTGCGGAGCAGCCCCGAGTGTCCGGTGTCCTCTTCCTTGAAGTACCGATTGACGGTAAGCCACTTGCTTTGCAGGAGCGGATGGACGTACTTCAAGCTGGGCAGGCTACGTATCCCATCCAACGAGCGCGATTGATCGGCGATTGATTCCATCACCGTCAACGTAGGCGTCAGCCAAATGCCATTGGATTTGGCGAGCTGCGCGAAATTGTGCGCTTCCAGGTCACTGAATTCGACAGCATGTTTCGTGAACTCTTCGGCATGGGCGACCATGAAAGGGCTATGAAGCGCTTCATGCAAGCTTCCGCGAAACGCATTGGGGATGTGGCCAACCACCTTCATGCCTTGAACCTTCGCTTCCTCGACGATGGCGGTAAACGTTTCGACATTCAAGTTGGAATACGGCTTAATGAATTCATAACCTTGTGCTTTGGCTATCCTCACGGTCTGGCGCCCTTCTTCCGGGGAGTTTGCCATGTTGCCCTGCCCTTTTCCGCCGTCGATAGGAATCGCAAGCGCAAGCCGTGGGCCGATGATTCTACCCTTGATAATTTCATTTCTCTGGCCGAAATGTTCTACCCGCGCACCCAACTCAAAAGCGGTCGTCACCCCATTTGCTACATACAACCACATGAAATCCTGGGTGTCCAAATAAAGGGTCGCGCCTCTTGTCGGGAAGTTTTCACGGAAGCTAAGGTCCGCTATGTTGTGCACGTGCATATCGACAAGGCCGGGAATGACCCAGCGCCCTCGTCCCTCGATGATCTTGGCGTCGGGCGGTATCATCTGGTTGATGGATGCGATCCGCCCCTCCCGCACAACCAGCGTTGCACTCTTCAGCACTTCGTTACCATTGGCCATGGACACGATGTTCACGTTACGAATTGCATAGATCAGGGGCATTTTCGATTCCCCACTGTCCGCCAACTTTGATGAGTCGCGACGGGTGCTAGCGCACGCTCCGCACGTCAAGATCAAAAAAGACACAAGCAGGGCCCGAATCATGGCTACTTCATTCATCGGCCGGGCCCCCACTGCAAGCGGGATCGAACGCTTCCCGCTGTGTTAAGGGTGCCATCACTGGCTTGTAGGCGAGGGTGAAAATTGTAAATGCTGCAAGTGCCAAGACCGATCGCGGCTCCGCGTCGGCGTAAGCGGTTTGTTCGGGTACCGGCAGCTTGGACGCGGCATTTACTCCAATTAAGAACGTGATTCATTGACTCCCCCAAGTTGATTTAGCTATTGAAATGATTACCCGCGTTTTGCGCAGCACTACAGGCCTTGGACAATGAGCGATAGATTTCGGACAAACGCTTATGGCTGCACCGGCGCCGGCTCGATAATAAGCTGAGTCTCATCGCTCCAGTTCTGCTTGAGCGATGGGAGTGGTAGCTGGTCGCGTGGCTCGGCATAAGTGAAACGCTGTTCGCGCGCGCCATCGCGCATCGTCAGGGCGACGAAACGCTGGGCGGAACGTGGGGAGAAATTGCTGGCATCCGCAGCGTCGCACCAGTTGGTGGAACGAATGAATCCACTCAACATTGCATTGAACAACCAGGGCGTCTGGTCCTTGAACACAGCCGCCGACACCATGCACGACAGTCTGAGGTCGCCCAGCCGGAACACATTGTCTGGCAGGCCGGGGGGGCGCACATCGGCCAGGGGCAGATTCCCGATCTCCACGATCAGCCCCCACATCGCCGGCTTGGACGCGGAGCGATCCTGGGCAAACTGGGTGTCACGTACCGCGACCGTCAATTCGGTATCGCGCCGGTCTAACTTGTCGATGCGCGGCAGCGTGAAGTGCGTGCCGTCAAGGGGCAGCAGCTGACGGCCCGCCTCGCTGTCGAGCGCCACGCTGGCGTTCTCCGGCAGCGGGGCTGTCGGGCGCAGCACGAAGCTCAGCACGCCTTGCGGCGAGAGGCTACGCTTGTCGTCGAAGATATCGAGTCCTTTCAGGAAGGCGCGATACGGCCAGCGTGCCGGGCTGCGTATCCCCGGCACCTCGATGCTCGGCACGGACGATTTGTCGGCGCTGCCGGCCGCAGGCGCCTCGGCAGCCGCCGTCGGCGCGCCCTGCGTCATGGCGCCGGCGAAGAACGCGGCCGCAAGGACCAGGTATCGGGTCGAAGATGTCAAGATGGCTGTCCCATAAGGTTGAGGTAGCCCAGCATGCCGGCTCAGCGACCGCAATACCAGGCTCATCCGACGAATTCTCCATCTGAAGGCATGGATGGCAATTTATGGCGACAGACTGTCCAGGCCGCCCCCGCGCGGATGTCGTGGTCGTTATCACCGAAGCGATATCAAGCAGCACGAAAAAGTTATTGGCGGCGGGCGTATGTTATCGTTATCCTCGCTTCTGCCTTGGTGGTTTACGGCTTAAATAACATAAAGAGAGACGGGATGAGGACGGTAGGGATGAGGACAGTAGGACAAGTTGTACGAAGTGCCCTGGCCGCGGGTGCCTTGGCACTGTTGCATGGAAGCGCAGCGGGAGCCGCGAAGCTGCCCGACACGGTTCTGTACGGCGTGGCCTACTACAGCGAGTATGCGCCGGTCGACCGCGTCGAGCAGGACGCCCGCATGATGAAAGAGGCGGGCATCAACGTCGTGCGGATTGCCGAATCGACCTGGGGGACGCTGGAACGCAGCGAAGGCGTGTTCGACTTTACCCACGTGGACCGCATGCTGGCCGCTTTCCACAAGGAGGGCATCAAGGTCATCGTCGGCACGCCAACCTACGCGATCCCCACCTGGCTGGCGCGCAAGCATCCCAACGTCCTGGTCGTCCGGCCCAATGGACGCGCAGAGTACGGGCACCGGCAGAACATGGACATCACCGATCCCGACTACCGCCGCGCCGCCGAACGCGTGATC
>CAMLFK010000052.1 GCA_946479255.1 uncultured Oxalobacteraceae bacterium | reverse complement strand
GTCGGGCTCTTGCTGACGGTCAGCTTGGTGAACAGGTCGGTCGGCAGCAGGTCGAGGTCGATCTCGCGGTTGCTGTTGGCGCCGTCGGCCGGGCCGGACGAAGCCACGGCGATCTGGGTGTTGTTGAGCAGAACTTTGGTGAAGCTCGAACCGAGACCGCGGATCTGCACGTTCATGCCTTCGCCGGTCACGTCGCGGGCGATCTGCACGCCGGGAATGCGGCTCAGCGATTCAGCGATGTTTTTGTCTGGGAATTTACCGAAGTCTTCGGAGCTGATGGTGTCCTGGAAGCCGACGGCTTCTTTCTTGTCCTTGGCGGACGACAGCAGACTGGCACGGTAGCCGGTCACTTGCACGGTCGCGATGGGCGCGCTGTCGGCGGCTGGCGCTTCCTGGGCGTACGCTTGCGCAATCAGGCTGGCGGCCACAGTCATCGCAAGCACCACTTGCTTGCCGTTGGCGCGCGAGTTCTCGTACTTCTTCAACATTTTGTCTCCATTTCTCATTGATATGTGCTGCGCCCGGCGCTCCAGTCATAACACATAATGGTAGCGCGACCATTTCCAGTGTAGGAGCAGCTTTGCGTACTGTCAATCAAAAAATATGCTTGCGCCATGGGAACGCCGCAAGCTTGCGCCACGCTGCCACCGCCTCCACGCACAAGGTTTTGGTAGCGCACATCATCGATGGAGAAGCCTTGCTCATACCCGCAAGGTATTGCCAATAAAGTAATTGGACCGCATGCTTCGGCTTATTAACCGAAATGAGGAAGAGAGCCTCCATGACTGAGCACACCAGCAACGCCCTGCCATCCCTGCCGCTGCGCCAGCTCGGCGGCGGCCTGAGCGTCTCCGCCCTCGGCTTCGGCGCCATGGGCATGAGCGAGTTTTACGGCCCGTCCGACGATGGCGCCTCGCTGGCACTATTGCGCGAAGTGGCCGAACGCGGCGTCACCCTGATCGACACGGCCGACCTGTACGGCCGCGGCCACAACGAATTGCTGATTGGAGAACTGTTGCGCGACCGCGCGCTGGCGGCGCGGCTCAAGATCGCCACCAAGTGCGGCATCGAACGGCCAACGAGCGGACCGGTTCAGCGCCGCATCAACAACTCGCCCGAAT
Source organism: uncultured Oxalobacteraceae bacterium (assembly GCA_946479255.1). The sequence continues at coordinate 21,788 of CAMLFK010000052.1, read as the reverse complement.
ACATCCGGCGCTGCTGCGAAGCCTCGCTCACGCGGCTCGGGGTCGAGTGCATCGACCTGTACTACATTCACCGGGTCGATCCCGCCGTTCCCATCGAAGAGACGATGGGCTGCCTGGCACGGCTGGCCGAGGAAGGCAAGATCGCTCACGCCGGCCTGTGCGAGGTATCCGCGGGCACATTGGCACGGGCGCATCGGGTGCATCCGGTGGCCGCCTTGCAGACCGAGTATTCACTGTGGACACGCGAGGTGGAAGCCGAGATCCTGCCCATGACGCAGACTCTGGGGATCGGCTTCGTCGCCTACTCACCGCTCGGCCGCGGCTTTCTGAGCGGGCGCCTGACGCAGACCGATAGCCTGGCCGAAGGCGACTTCCGCCGCGCCAACCCGCGCTTTCAAGGCGAGAACATGGAACGCAACCTTGCCCTGCTGGACACCGTGCGTGAGCTAGCACTGCGCCATGATGCCGCGCCCGGACAGATTGCGCTTGCCTGGCTGCTGGCGCAAAGTCCCAACATCGTGCCGATCCCCGGCACCCGCCGTTCGGCCTACCTGGCCGAGAACCTGGGTGCCGCCGCGTTGACGCTCTCGCGCGCCGATCTGGAATTGCTCAATGATGCGATGGCGCCGAACGCCGTGCACGGAGCGCGCTATAGCGTTGAGGGAATGGCGGGCATCAACGCTTGAGCAGGTGCGCGCTTGGCGCAAGGCGGCTGCAAAAAAAAGGGCGAGACGTACTGCAAAGCACACGCAATCTTGTGTTAATGTCACGAACTTCGCCTCGAAAGGAGCAAAGCATGGAAACCCAAGAACTGCACCGTGGCCGCCTGATCGATCACATCCAGCTGGTGGTGCGCGACCTCCCCGCTTCCCAACGATTCTACACAGCCGTTTTCAATGTCCTGAACATTCCCATCGGCGGTACCGGGGATGATTTCTTCTGGGCGGACGAGCTGTTTGTGTCCACCGCCGACAGTCAAGCCGCGCAAGGCTCCTTGACCGGACGTCACCACCTTGCCTTCCAGGCGCAGAACCGCGCCATGGTCGACGCGTTTTATGAGGCGGCACTGGCCAATGGCGCCAAGGACAATGGCGCCCCCGGCGAACGTCCTTACCATCCTGGCTACTACGCCGCGTTTGTGCTCGATCCCGACGGCAACAACATCGAAGCCGTTTTCCACGGCGACGCGAAACGCAGCGCGCCTTCGGTGCACATCACCTTCTGACCGGACCGCTAGCAAGCTTCGCTGCCCGGCCGGACTAGGGCGCCACGCTAAGTGCCCGCGCCGGCTCGGACTGCTCATTGATCTGCTCGATCCAGGCAAACACTTGCGGCCAAAGATTGCGATGCGCATTGTCGCCAACGAGCGGCCCCACATGTTGCAGCGCGACGCCCTGATCGCCCGGGTATGTCAGCCGTTTTTTTTCCACGCTGCCGACGGCATCAAGGAAGGCCGTCACCGAGGAGCTCGGAACAATTGAACTCGACGGCTGGAACACGGTGCATACAGGCGCCACGATATTGCGTGGGCATACGCAGGCTTCGCCGATGCGGATCGTGCCACGCATGAAGCCATCGGCCCGGTAAAGCTGCTCAATCACGTCGTCGAACAGAGGACGCGACAGCGGTAGTTCATCCAGGGTCCATCGCTCGACCTGCCAATGCGTTCGTGTATGCGCACGTGAAGCCAGACTGGCGATGCGGTCGATATGGCGCTCGACGACGAAGGTTTGCGGTGAGGTATAGGCGCTGAGTATGCTGAGCATCGAGCCGGGAACAGGGCGCCTGCTCAGAACTGGGAGCGCATTGGATGCTTTAGCGCGGGTGCCTTGCGGAAAATGCAGGGGCACGTCGACCAGCACCAGCGCGGCCACTCTTTCTGGCCGGTAGGCGCCATACAGCGCGGCGAAGATGCCGCCTAACGAATGGCCTGCGAGCATTGCTCTGGCTGAACCAGTCGCTGCTGCGAGCGCTTCCATGCAGGCATCAAGCAGCACTCCGGCATAGTCGGCCAACGCAGGCTGGGGCCGGCCTTCGATCGGCGCTATCCATTCGACCAGATAGACGCCCAAGCCATGCTCGATCGCGTGCCTGACCACACTGCGTTCAGGAGAAATATCCCAGATGTAAGGCCGCTTAATGGGGGCTGGAACGATCAGCAGCGGTATGGCATTGCCTGCACAAGGTGCATAGCAACGCAAGCGCCAGTGTGGAGCTTCGTCGACGATACGGGACGTCGTTTCGCGCGGACCGTAACCCAGGCGTTCAAGCGCTCTACCCTGCAGGCGGCGCAGGCTATCCATTGTTTCAAACATGCCGGAGACCTTAAATATCAGCCATTCCCGTTCGACACCCGCACAGCGAATTAGTTGCTGTCCGATTGAAAAGTGCACATGCTTGCCGCGGCGCTGACTTGCGCGGGCCTTCTTATTAATTAATAAAAATAAAGAAATGAAACTTTCTTAGGCGTTCTAAAGTTTTCACATGCAGGGATTTATTTTGAGTTGGCAGCGTTTTATGATTAGCTGATTGCCCCAAGCGTTGTGCGGAAAATTCAGAGAAGCGGCAGTCCAGCATACAGCGGTGCGGGAATGCCGCTACAAAGATACTAAGCAGATTTATGCGCCTTGGCAACTTTGCCTGCAGCTGTAGTATGCCTGGCTATAGGCCTGTGCAGCAGCCGCTTCAGTCGCCGCGCGAACTGCGTTGATCTCCGAGATGCATCGCGCTTTGTATTGCTCTGGCACGCCACCAGACGAACAGAGACTCGTATCCGGATACCCATGGGTAGCATAAACCTGAGCAGAAGCTTGAGCTGCGTATGCTTCGCAGGTCGACTGGCAAGAAGCCTGGACAACGGAGGCCGAAAACAGCATGACCGCAGCCACAGCGGCCGCAACAGTCTTAGAAATTTTCATCGATGTATTCCTTAAAAGATTAAAAGAGAATTTACTGCATCAATCGATCCAGCGCGGCCTGGCCACCGGTTCAATCACTCCCTTGGCCGATTTGCGATATCAAATTCGACCAGCGGAAACTCGTTGCGCGCCGAGCAAGGGCGGGCACGGAATATCTAAAACCGTGGAATAGAAACATTTGTCTCATTTCGTACCGGCTTCATTACTCAACTGCGAAAGTCTAGCAGGGAAAATCTCGATAAACTCTCACGAATTGTCACCAATATCGATTTACTTTCAAATTCCCATTTTGATTGGCGAGCTAGCCATATAGCATTTATTTCATATATCCCTGTTACGTTTTTTATGATTTGCCGGAGTTTTTTACGCAAAAGAATTGCGCAGGAAATTAAAAATTCCGGAAAAGAACTAAGGTGGCTGGGCGCTTGTCTGAAGGACAAGATCATGAGCTTTTCGGCCCAGGTTTGCGGCTCTCGCTCAACGAAGATCTATGCGCCTGGAACCCCAGCCTTGTGACGCACGATTAGCGGCGCGCAAGCGGCGCGCCGGCCCAGCGCGCACGATCGCGACATCGCCACTTCCTGCATTCTTCCCATGAACTTAGCCGTACTACGAAGCCGCGCCCTGTGCGGCATGGAAGCGCTCGCGGTTTCCGTTGAGGTACACCTGGCCAATGGCTTACCGAAGTTGCTGATTGTCGGCTTGCCCGATACCGAGGTACGTGAAGCCAAGGACCGTGTGCAGGCGGCGCTGCTCAATGCCGGCTTCCAGGTGCCGCAACGGCGCATCACGGTCAACCTCGGTCCGGCCGATGTGCCGAAGGAATCGGGGCGCTTCGATTTGCCGATCGCACTCGGCATCCTGGCCGCCTCCGGGCAGCTTCCTTCCCGCCATCTGGACAAATTCGAATACGCCGGCGAACTATCCCTGTCGGGCGAATTGCGGCCTATTCAAGGCGCGCTGGCGATGACCTTCGCCATGCAGCGGCACCGCGACAGCAAGCAGCGCGGGTTCATCATCCCCATGGCCAACGCCGACGAAGCCGCGCTGGTCGGCAACGTCGACATCTATCCGGCACAAACCCTGCTGCAAGTGTGCGCGCATTTCAGCGCGCTCGACGATAGCTGCAGGCTGCGCCGGCACACAGCGCCGGCGCGCAGCGAAGCGATCGCTTACCGCGACTTCAAGGACGTCAAGGGCCAGGCCGCCACCAAACGGGCGCTCGAAATTGCCGCGGCCGGATCACACAGCGTCTTGCTGATCGGCTCACCCGGCTCGGGCAAGACCATGCTGGCGTCGCGCTTGGTCGGCTTGCTGCCACCCATGTCGGAAGATGAAGCGCTGGAGTCGGCCGCGGTGTGCTCGCTGGCTGGCGTTTTCAAGCCCGGTCTGTGGAAAATGCGGCCGTACCGCAGCCCGCATCACACCAGCTCTGGGCCCGCATTGGTGGGCGGCGGCAGCGTGCCCCGCCCCGGCGAAATATCGCTGGCGCATTTCGGCGTGTTGTTCCTCGATGAGCTGCCGGAGTTCGACCGGCGGGTGCTGGAAGTGCTGCGCCAGCCCATGGAATCGGGCGAGGTGACGATAGCGCGTACGGCCCGGCACACCACCTTCCCTGCCCGCTTCCAACTGATCGCCGCCATGAATCCCTGCCCGTGCGGCTACCTGGGTCATCCGTCCGGCAAATGCCATTGCAGCAGCGATGCGGTGGCACGCTACCAGAGCCGCATTTCCGGCCCGCTGCTGGACCGGATCGATATCCAGATTGAGGTGGCGGCCATGCCGGCATCGGCTATCTCAGGCGCCGCCGATGGCGAGTCCAGCGCCGTCATTGCCGAACGTGTCGCGCGGGCGCACCAGCGCCAGCTTGAGCGCCAGGGCCATTCCAACCAGCGCCTGGGCACGCGCGAGATCGACCAGTACTGCAAGCCGGACGCCGATGGCGCGCGCATTCTGCAGACCGCCATGACCCATTTGCAATGGTCGGCACGGTCGTACCACCGGGTGCTGAAGGTGGCGCGGACGATTGCCGACCTGGCCGGGGCGGATGGCGTCACGCAGGTCCATGTGGCCGAAGCTATTCAGTACCGGCGTGGTTTGCGGGCGGGGTGAGCGACTCCGCAGCCACGGCCACCACAATCAACTTACCGTCTTCATTTGCAAATGAAGACGGTCGGCAGGCGATTTAATCCTTCGGTTTCGACCGTCACGGTGCATTCAGTCGCGGTGGCTGGGATGCGCTTGGCCAACTCGATGGAACCATAAGTGCAGTACAGCCAGGTCTCGTAAGAGTGCGGTAGATCGAACGTCCAGCGCGTTACCGAGATTTCCTTCTTGCCGCGTTTCGTGGTTCGGCTCGACGTGGGCTTTAAGTGTGCTTTCTCGCCTGGCGTCCCGTGCTCCAGGCCCGCTCCATTGATCACAAACCCGGCCGGCGCCGATGCAGTCCATCCGTCGGGCCGCTCCCGTGTGGGCAATACCCCTTCCGGTAGCGACTGTGGACATTGGGTGCGAAATACAGGGGCCGGCGCGGACCTTGCCATCACTGCAGCAGCCCCGACCGAGACTGGGTGGCCTATTGCCCACACAAGCCCGACAACACCCAGCAGCCCCAACGAAAAGCCCCGGCTGCTCATTTCTCAATCACATAAAACGCACGCGGGTTATTGCCCGCATCTCGCCAATTTCCATTTGAAAGCTTTTCAGTACGCGGCGGGAGAAGCCGCAGAAAGCGCGATTCGATAAACATACGGTTCTTGTCTGATTTGTATTGATCCATGATCCAAACGCCCCCTGCTTGAACGCTGAGAAGTATCGCCGCATGGTGGCATGAGCCGGCGTATCCAACCGCGCATCGTTGCGGATAGCGCCCGTTCTCGAAGGTTGCGATCGCGGTGCCACGCGGGATGGTTTTGCCAGCCTTAAAGACTTCCATTACATTGCCGCCGGCCTTCCACGTGGTCGTTGACTGCCCCTTCAGGCCGGGCACCAACTCCTTGATTAGATCCACACATGTACCCGTACCGATCAACGGCTTTCCTTTGTAGCTATCTACTCCAGCGAAAATATACGGCATTTAGTTGCTCCCCACGAGTTGACGATGTAATTAATCGTCGTCTCCGCAGGGGACAGCCATGTTGACAGTGAGTAACAACGTGTTTGGGCCGGCGCAATGGGCTCTCCGACCGTTTGAAGTGCTCTCCGCAAACTCGCTCGCGGCTTGTGATTATGGCAGTCCGCTCAGATAGCGCAGCATTGGCTGCATATCAGGGATATCGTATGGCGATGCTACCTCCCCGCCCCATCACCACTACTTCTTGGCACGTCGACGTTGGCTTGACGGTCCAACACTGGCTGGACCGCGCGGCAGCGGCCCGCGTTGGCGTCGGACACGCCGCCCTTGACGTGGCGCTTAGCGTCGTCGGCGTGGCGAGTCCCGTCCCTGGTACCGGCCAGGCGATCAAGGCCGCCAAGGCGGCTGATCATTCGATTCAGGCGTACAAGGCCGCAGGCACGGCCCGCGAGATTAAGACGGGCAAGGAGCTGATTGAAAAATACGGTGAAACTGCCGTGCAGCGTGAACAATACCTTCGTACAGTTGACGGGAAAATCGCCAAGGACGTGTTGACGGGCGAAGGACGCATCGACCATGTGGTTATTCAAAACAAGAAGGCTATTGAATCGGTCGAGACGACAGTGCCACGGCAAGCAAGACCGCGCAGCAGGCCAAGGAAGCCCGAATCCGCGACAATGGCGGGACGTTTGTCCGCGACAGGCAAACCAAAGATCTCATTAATTTCAAGGAGATCGAGACTGCGTTGATACGTCAAAGGAGCAATTAGGAAATGGAAAATCCTCTTATATTCCGTACGGGCGCTGCCTTTCGCAAAGGATCAGGACTGAGTTTGGAACACGAGAATTCCATGGCTTTGGCGCTGTGCCGCTTTCTCAACGCTAACCAGTTAGTTCGCGAACCCTTGCGTGAGCGTGAACCGGGCCAGTGGGATCAATTTGAGCTCAGAATGCACGATCTCACCGATACAGGATTTGCTGTCATGCAGTGCGGGTTGCCCAAATGGATGCGCGGAATAGACCGTGGCAAGAAACCCGAAGACATAAAGGCTCTGGAGGATTGCCTGATAAAGCTCAACAAGTTGTCAGATTGATCAGGCTTGCTTTGACATCCATTTGCAGGAGGACGCGACAAGGTCGTTGTGAAATACTTTGGAGAGGATATGACTTTGATCGAAACACTCACCGCGATTCGCGAAAATGCCATTGCCGAACTTGTAAGGGCTCGCGCTCTGTACCCGTCGTCCCATATCGAACCTGCCTATCGATCGATCGATGGGGCACTGGCCGTGGAAGGAACATGGATGCTACCGTGTCGAGCCGACGTCCTGCCTGTGGCAGGGGAAAGCGGCGGCGTGCCCATTACAGTCGGGGGAAAATCATTGATTCATTTCGACTGTCGTGACCTGCAGATGTCGAAGGGCATAGTCCGTATTTGCCCATTCTGTTGGAACGCGCTAACGCTGTCGATATGGGGGCTTGAAACAAGCGACGCTCAGGCAGTGCTGGTGCCTTGGTTCAGGAAGTGGTTCGATGAAGATGATGAGAATGACGTTAATGCTGAAGGGCTGTACGGGGTGGTTCACTACATGTCCGATGCGGAGCTTGGCGATGACAAGCTCCGCGTGCACCTGGATTTGGGCTCGGCCCCGGTACCCGCGCTTGAAGAGCTCCTGGACTTTTTATTCGATGCCGGGGCCCTACAAGTGCATCTCGTGTGACGAGAGCAAGCAACTGCCACAATGCGCGGTTGCGTTGCGATTCGTTGTAACTGGACGCCGACACAAGGCAACATCCGGGCCTACCTATTTAGAGCGCTTGTCGTGTATTTGACCACGAGGGCGTATCACCCATGCGTGACTGCCCCTCCAGGGTCATCCGTCCGGCAAATGCCATTGCAGCAGCGATGCGGTGGCACGCTACCAGAGCCGCATTTCCGGCCCGCTGCTGGACCGGATCGATATCCAGATTGAGGTGGCGGCCATGCCGGCATCGGCTATCTCAGGCGCCGCCGATGGCGAGTCCAGCGCCGTCATTGCCGAACGTGTCGCGCGGGCGCACCAGCGCCAGCTTGAGCGCCAGGGCCATTCCAACCAGCGCCTGGGCACGCGCGAGATCGACCAGTACTGCAAGCCGGACGCCGATGGCGCGCGCATTCTGCAGACCGCCATGACCCATTTGCAATGGTCGGCACGGTCGTACCACCGGGTGCTGAAGGTGGCGCGGACGATTGCCGACCTGGCCGGGGCGGATGGCGTCACGCAGGTCCACGTGGCTGAAGCTATTCAGTACCGGCGTGGTTTGCGGGCGGGGTGAGCGACGCCGCAGCCACGTACTGAGATGCAGGACACGACATTTGGCGTTGCCGTATTTTCAAGCCTGAGGCTGGCACACCCGCTACGCACGCTGCTCGGGGACCGCTAACAGCGCCTTACCAGCCACGAACTCAATGTTTGCCATACCCAGCGCGCAGTTTCGCCTCATGCTGTTGGGCGGCAGCCAAGGTCGGCACGCCATACTGGTTGCGCAGGAAATCCGAAACGGCGGGATCGACCGGGTAGATGCGCGGCGGATTCTGATTCGCAATCTCGATCTGCGTGGCATAGCGCTGCTGGCGTCCGGTGCGCATCAGGAAACGGTCGAGCGATTCCGCGGCCACCTGTGCCGCGCGGGCTTCACCTTTGCTGATGGCCACGACCGCAAGGTCGTGCGCGGTGAGGACGTCGTCGGGCTCGGGACTGTTCAGCATCATCATGGCGGCGTGGTAAAACTCTTTGGCAGTGCGCAGCTGATCCTTTTCCAGCAAGGTGCGCACCCGTTCGCGGCGCGCCTGGGCGCGGCTGTCAATCGCAGTCCAGTCCACACCCGGTTTGCCTGTCGTGAGCGTTTTCAGATCGGCGTCGGCGCTGCTGATCATCTGCACGATCTCTTGCGCGGCCGCCGGGTCTTGCGCCGCCTGGTCTGGATTCGGCGGTGCTGAACGCGCCAGCGCCGGCACGCCGAAGGCACGGCGCAAGCTGTCAGGGACCTTGGGGTCCACCGCTTCCAGTTGCATCTTGCCTCCCCCAACCGCCGCCAACTGGGTGCCGAAGCGCTGCGGGTTGCCGACTCCGCGCAGGTAGCGGTCCAGGCTGGCGGCGGCGAGCCACTTCGTCGTACCGACACCCTTGATGAGAGCGATCACGGCCAGGTCGTGCGCCATCAGCGCGTCCAATGCCGTCCCGCCATTCTGGAAGAGCATCGCCGCGTTGGCAAAATCCTGCCCGGTGCTGAGCGATCCATTGGCAACCAATTCGCGCACGCGCTTGAGCCGCTTGCCGTCCTCTGCCATGAGAGTGGGCCAATCGACCTGCTTGCCCGGCACGGGCTTGCGCGCCTTTTGGTCCGCCTTGTACATGGCTTCCAGCTCGGCGGATACCGGGCTTGCGGCCGATGCCGGCGAGCACACAAAAAACGCCGCGGCAAGCAGCGCGCCAATGAAGCGAGAATTGACAGCGTTCAAAACTGACCTCCTGAAGATGGTTGGATTGCAAGACGACAACTATATCAGATTTGCAATCAATAAAAAAGTTCGACTGACCAGCGGCTGGCTGGAATCTGGTATATGATGATCATCATGAAATCGAAATCGCCCGGAAAACACGCTGTCAGCCGCAAGGAAGCCACCCACGAGCGCATCGTGGAAGTGGCGGCGCGCGCCATCCGCCGCAGCGGCTATGCGGGCACTGGCGTATCCGACATCATGAAGGAAGCCGGCCTGACCCACGGCGGCTTCTATGCCCATTTCGATTCGCGCGACGCCTTGCTGGCCGAGGCGGCAGACCGTGCCGGCGCCGAAGGGGTGGCCGTCGCGGCGCGCCTCGCAGCGGCCGCCCCGCCGGGACAGGCACTGCAGGCCATCATGCAAGCGTACCTGTCGCAGCAGCATCTGGAGACCATCGAGACCGGCTGCCCGGTGTCCGCGCTGTGCTCGGAAATGCCGCGCCAGGCGCCGGAAGTGCGGCGTGCCGCGACCATTCACATCAAGGAAATGATCGACCTGCTGGCCCGCCAGTTGCCCGATTGGGGCCAGCCCCAGGCGCACGAGCAGGCCATGGTGTTGCTGTGCTCACTGATCGGAACCACCATGCTGGCGCGCGCGGTCGACGACCCCAAGCTGTCGCGGGCCTTGTGCGAGGCGACGCTCAAACATGCGGCCCCGGACACCACCTGAGGCGGCCGAAGTCCGCGCTTTTTTTTAAACTTAAATATGATGACCATCATATTTCGTAGAGTACCACCCACCTTCACTTACTAAAAAGGATCTGATCATGTCTACCTCCACTCGCAAGATTGCCCTTATCACTGGCGCCTCGTCGGGCATCGGCGCCGTGTATGCCGACCGCCTGGCACAACGCGGATACGACCTGGTGCTCGTGGCCCGCCGCGCGGATCGCCTGCAAGCGCTGGCAGCTAGCATTGCAAAAACGCAGGGCGTGAAAGTCGAACCTTTGGTGGCCGACCTGGCAACGGAAGATGGCCAGGCAAGTGTCGAGCAAGTACTGTCCAGCAATCCCGCGATCAGCGTGCTGGTGAATAATGCCGGCATCGCAAGGCTCGCTCCCATCGCGAGTAGCCCGGTGCAAGATTCCCTGGCCCAAGTCGAGTTGAACATCACGGCGCTGACACGCCTGACCCACGCCGTCCTGCCGGGCATGAAGTCGCGCAATGAGGGGCTGATCATCAACATTTCCTCGGTCTTGGCGGTGCACTCCCTGCCCTTCAGTGCCGTCTACAGCGGCAGCAAAGCCTTCGTTCTCGCGTTCAGCCGTGGCTTACAGGCAGAACTGGCAGATACCGGCGTCAAGGTCCAGGTGGTCCTGCCCGCAGCCACTGCAACGGAGATCTGGGACCTGTCCGGTGTACCGCTGGCAGCGCTCGACTCGCAAACCGTGATGGCGACGGATCACATGGTGGACGCGGCCTTGTCCGGCCTCGATCAGGACGAAAGCATCACCTGGCCGTCGGTTGCCGATGCGGCCCTGGCCGAGCGTTTTGAAACGGCCCGCACTGCGCTCTTCGCTGCAACCCAAACCAGCAAAGCCGCGCCGCGTTTGCTGCAGCTGTGACCGTTCAACCTCAACCCCAAGGACACCTTCCCATGCTATTTACCGCCTACCCCCTGCGCGCGATCGCCCTCAGCAATCGCGCGGTCATGTCGCCGCTCACGCGCAGCCGCGCCGTCGCCAACAACACACCGAACGCCCTGATGGCCAACTACTATGCCCAGCGTGCCAGCGCCGGCCTGATCATTACTGAAGGGACCTCGCCATCGCCGAACGGCCTGGGTTATGCACGCATGCCAGGATTGTTCAGCGATGCGCACGTACAGGGCTGGAAAGGCGTCACCGAGGCCGTGCATGCCAAGGGCGGCAAGATCGTCGTCCAGCTGATGCACACCGGACGGGTGAGCCACGTGGCCAACCTGCCGGCCGGCGGCCGGGTGTTGGGGCCTTCGCCGGACACCTGCCCCGGCGAGATGTGGACCGATAGCCAGGGCAGCCAGGCGCACACGCCGCCGAAGGCAATGAGCGGCGACGACATCGCCACCTTGATTTCGGAATTTACCAATGCGGCACGGCTGGCCGTCGATGCCGGCTTCGACGGCATCGAACTGCATGCCGCCAACGGTTATCTGCTCGAACAATTCCTCAATGCCAATGTCAACCAGCGCACGGATGGCTACGGCGGTACGCCGGAAGGACGCAACCGGCTCGTGCTTGAGATTGCCCGCGCCGCAGCCAAGGAGATTGGTGCGGAACGAGTGGGCATCCGGCTGTCGCCGCATGGTGCACTGGGCGCCACCGGCGCGAGCACCTTCTACACGCCCGGCGCAAAAGGTTATACGGACTATCCCGCACTGATATTGGCTCGCTGATACCGGAATTCCTGCGTCAGCCCGCCATACCCATACGAAGCCGCCCGCACATCGTGCACGTGGATGTAGCTTTCTTCGTGCAGGTCGCCCAGGATGCGCGCAAAGCCGGCGAATGCGGAACGGATGTACTCGGCTTTCTCATCCTTGGTGTTGGTTTCGTCCGTCACCTTGATATCGAAATAGAAGCTGCTCTTGCCCTGCTCGCTCAAGGGCACCCCGGCCACCACCCAGCTGTCCGGATCGACATAGTCGATGGCGATCGATGTGACTTCGCGCTTCTTCTTGAGAATGCGCGTGGTCAGCTCCAACAGCAGTTCGGCAATCTGCCGGGTCAGTTCCGGCGATTTTACAGCGCTGACTTTGACGTTCAGGATCGGCATACATTTCTCCATTAGTTAGCTATGCAACTATTACCACAAAAAAAATCAGCTCAGCGAAGCCCGCGTGTTTTTGACGTTGGCGACCACCTGGCTGAAACCGTCCGGGCCCAGTTCTTTCTTCAGGCGCCGGGTGACCTCGCCGCTGGCGGTGTTCAGTTCCTGCTCCATCGCGCTGGCGGCGGCCGTGGGGAAAATCGCCAGTTCGCGCGCGTCGTTGGCGGTGGGACGACGCTCCACCAGTTCCAGCTTTTGCAGCCCGTCCAGTACCCGCGTGGCGGTGGGCCGCGCAATAACCATCTCTTTGGCAAGCTCGCTCTGCAGCGATCCCGGCTGTTGCAGCACCAGGCGCAGCATGAAGGCTTGCGAGGGCGTCAGGCCGAAGGGCTTGAATGCACGGGTCCATTCGCGTTCCAGCACGCGGGCCAAGGCGGTTGTATTGAAGTAGAGGCATTGTTCGAACATGCAAGCACTGTAGCGCATATTAGTTAGCTATGCAATCACTTTCGCGCGAATCCGTGCGCCGACTCCTGCTACCATGCCGGTATGCGACCATCCATCTCCACCATCTTCGTTTCCCTGTGTGCAGCCGCCCTGCTGGCCGGCTGCAGCCCCAAGTACAACTGGCGCGATTACACCTCCACCGATGCGCCCTACCGCGTGATGTTCCCGGACAAGCCGGACACGCATACGCGCAGCATCAACCTCGATGGCCTGCCCGTAAAAATGACCATGACGGCCGCCCAGGTCGACGGCACCGTGTTTGCGGTCGGCAGCGGCGAAGCGCCCGATGCCGACAAGGCCGAAGCGGCCGTGACGGCGATGAAGATGGCATTGGTGCGCAACCTGGGCGCCACGGTCAACAGCGAAAAAGCCGGCAAGGCCTCCGCCACCGCGGGCTCAAAGAGCGCGCGCAGCAAGGCCATCGATGTCGTCGCGACCGGCGTGCAGAAAGGCATGCCGATGCGGCTGGTGGGCCACTTCGAGTCGCGCAACCAGCGCTTTTATCAGGTGATCGTCATGGGCCCGCAGAAAAAAATCTCGGACGAACAGGTCGAGATGTTCCTGTCCTCCTTCAAGCTGCTGTAAGAGCCATGGCGCTCCCCCTGCGCGGCGCCGCTGCCATTCGCGTATTCGCCTGTTTCGCGCTCGGCTACCTGCTCTCGTACGCACTGCGCTCCGTGAACGCGGTGATTGCGCCATCGCTGATGGCGGATGTGGGCTTGTCCAACGCCGACCTGGGCCTGCTGTCCTCGGCCTTCTTCATCAGCGTGGGCTGCATGCAGCTGCCGCTGGGAGTCTGGCTCGACAAATTCGGCCCGCGCCGCACCGAGGCGGTGCTGCTGGTCGTGGCCGCAGGCGGCGCGGCCATGTTCGCCACCAGTACCACCCTGACCGGCCTGTGGATCGCGCGCGCCCTGATCGGCATCGGCGTGGCGCCCTGCCTGATGGCGTCCTTCAAAGCCTTCCGCCAGTGGTACGCCATCGAGCAGCAGGGCCAGCTCGCCAGCTGGATGCTGGTGGCAGGCACCGCCGGCGCCATCAGCGCAACGCTGCCTGTCACCCTGGCGCTGCCGCTGATCGGCTGGCGCGGCATCTTCTGGACCGTCAGCGGCCTGCTCTTGCTGGTGTCTGCCCTGATCTTCGCTTTTCTGCGCGACGCGGAGCGCGAGCATACCGCCGTCCACGGCCATGTTGCGGCCGTCGCTTCCGGCGATGGCGGCTACCGGCGCATCTTCGGCAGCGCATACTTTCGGCGCATCGGCATGCTGGGACTGGTCAACCACGGCATCTTCTTCGCGCTGCAGACGCTGTGGGCCGGCCCGTGGATGACCAACGTACTGGGCAAGACGGCGGCCGAGACCAGCCGGATCCTGTTTGCCTTCAACCTGATGCTGATGCTGTCTTACCTCGCGCTGGGCTGGGCGGCGCCGCGCCTGGTGGCGCGCGGATGGAATGTTCACCGGATCATCGCGCTCGGCATCGCCGGCATGGCTGCGGCGCAGGGTGCCATGCTGCTGTCCACATCGTCCGGCGCCTGGGCCATCTGGCTGCTGCTGGCAATCTGCGTGCCGGTGACGACGCTGGCGCAATCGCTGGTGGGCATGGCCTTCCCCGCCGCACTGGCGGGGCGCGCGAATTCGGCCTATAACCTGCTGCTATTCATTGGCGCTTTTGTCACGCAATGGGGCTTCGGTGTGCTGGTCGATACCTTCAAGGGGCGCGGCCTGATTGGCGCGGATGCGTTCCGTGCCACGCTGGCCATCGCGTTGTCGCTGCAGGCAGGCGCGCTGCTGTACTTCATGCTCAAGCGCGCCGCGCCTGAGAAGGAACGCGTGCCGGCATGAGCGACGCCGCCATCCCAGCCCTCGCGCTGAAAGGGCTCTGCAAGGACTTCGGCCGGCCGGCGGTCGACCGGCTCGACCTGACCGTGCGCCAGGGCGAGCTGTATGCACTGCTGGGCCCAAACGGGGCCGGCAAGACCACCACCCTGCGCATGGTGACCGGGTTGCTGGCGCCGGATGCGGGCAGCATCGAAGTGCTGGGCATCGACCTGGCGAAAGACGCGGCAGCAGCCAAGCAGCTGATGGCCTACCTGCCGGACGACCCGATGCTGTACGCGAAACTCAAACCGACCGAGTATCTGGAATTCGTGGCCGGACTATGGGGAATGAACGCGCAAGAAGCCGAGCCGCGCGCGCGTGAGCTGCTCGACTGGCTGGACCTCTCCCCTCATGCGCACGAGCTGACCGAAGGGTTCTCGCGCGGGATGAAGCAGAAGCTGGCCCTGGCCGGCGCGCTGATTCACGCGCCGCGCCTGCTGATCCTCGATGAACCGCTGACAGGACTCGATGCCGCCGCGGCGCGCCAGGTGAAGGATCTGCTACAGCGCCACGTCGGCGCGGGCGGCACGGTGATCCTCACCACTCATATACTCGAAGTGGCCGAGCGCCTGGCGCAGCGCATCGGCATCATTCAAGACGGGCGCTTGATCGCCCAGGGCACGCTCGATGAGCTGAGAGCCCAAGGGCCGGGCGGTACGCTCGAAGATATTTTCCTGCACCTGACCGGCAGCGCCACATGAACCGGCCGGGCAGTGCACTCTGGCTCCTGCGCCACGAGCTGCGCAACGGCCTGGCCGACAATTTCGCGCCGCGCGCGGACACCGGCAAACGCGGCATCGACAAGAAGAGCGCCGCAGTCTGGATTGCGATGATCGTCGGCCTGCACGGGGCGGCCTGGTTCGTGCTGTGGGAGATGCCGGACTTCGGACGCGGCGTGGCTCCGCCGGCCCAGCTGGCGGGGCTGACAGCATCCATCCTGGCGGGCTTTCTTTTCATGATGGCCAGCGGGATGAAGGCGAGTGTCGAAGCGCTGTACGAGCGCGGCGACCTGGACCTGCTGCTGTCGTCGCCTGTCTCCTCGCGCAGCATCTTCGTCGTCAGGCTGGCCGGCGTATTTGCGCGCATCGCAGGGCTTTACCTGTTCTTCCTGGCGCCGTTCGCCAATGCCGGACTGGTGCTCGGACGGCCTCGCCTGATGGCGATCTACATCGTGATCGCAGCCTTGTCGGCGCTGGCGGGATCGCTGTCCATGCTGCTGACATTGATGCTGGTGCGCCTCTTTGGCGTGCGCAAGGCGCGCCTGCTGGCACAGGCATTGGGACCGTTCTTCGGCGCCCTGCTGTTTATCGCTTCGCAGTTGGTCAACACCGCGGCGCGCGACGACATGCAGCGCGCGGCGGCGGTGCTGACGCCCATGCTGGGCTCTGACAGAGCGTGGTCGCTGCCGGCGCGCGCTGCTTTGGGCGAGCCGGCACCGTTGCTGGCGCTGACCTTGGTGGCGGCTGCCGGATTGTGGACGACCGCAATGCTGACTCACCGCTTTTTTATCCAGGGACTGCAGCAGGCAGCGGGCGCGGCGCGTGTGGCCGCGCGGCCAGCAGGTGGCGCGCGCTACCGCTTCGGACGTGGCTTGATGCATGCGGTGCTGGTCAAGGAGTGGCTGCTGATCGCCCGCGATCCCCAGCTGATCTCGCAGGTGCTGCTGCAGTTGCTGTACCTGGTGCCTTTGTGCGCCGCGCTGTTCGCCGAAACCGGCGCTTCGCTGGCCAGCATCGGCACCGCGCTCACTTTCCTGTGCAGTTCGATCACGGGCGCGCTGACCTGGATCGTGATGGCTGCCGAAGACGCACCGGACCTGCTGGCCGCGTCACCGGCTGACGCGGCCACCATCCGCCGCGCCAAGCTGCTTGCGGCGCTGGTGCCGGTCTTGGGCCTGGTGGCATTGCCGCTGGCCTGGGTCGGCTTGCGCCATCCTGTCGCCGGCATTGTCATGACCGGGACGGTGCTCGCGGCGAGCCTCTCCGCGGCCATGATCGTTACCTGGTTCGCGCGCCCGGCCCCGCGTTCGGGCTTCATCGCGCGCGCGCGGGGAAACCACCTGGCCAGCGTGTTCGACCTGCTCACGACCGCGGGCTGGGCCGGTACCGCGTATGTGCTGATCCACGGGACTACCCTGCCCGGCTGGCCGGCGCACCTGCTGATCGGCGCCGCCGGCACCACACTGTGCGCGCTGCTGGCGCTGGCTGCCGCGCGCGTGTGGCGTTTGCGTGGCGCAAAACGGCCATCCCCGGCAAAATGAGGTGACGCGCGCACGGTTGGTACATAGGGCATGACCACAAATTGCGTTCGTGTTATCGTTGTGTCATCAACCCCACAGATTAGAAAGTTCCTTATGTTAATTACATTTACATCCAGAGCAGCCGCCGAAGTGCTGATGTACAAGGAACACGCCAAGAGAATTCTTGACCTGCTTCATAAAAATCCTGACCAGGGCGTCATCACGGCCGAAGAGGCCAAGGATGCGGTCGCGGTGCTGGAACGCGAGATCGCCGAAGCGCGCGCGCATGCGGCGTCCGAAGAAGTCAAACACGATATCGAACAGCACCACAACGAGCGCGGCGACGACAACGACCACGAGGTGGCGCAGCCGGTCCAGTTCTCCACGCGCGCTTATCCGCTGCTGGAAATGCTGCGCGCCGCGCGCGACACCGGCTACGACGTGCTCTGGGGCGTTTGACCGCACGGCAGCGCAGCCGGCATGCGCGCATACAGCATGCCGACGATTGCGCAGGCAATCCACATCGACCATAGGGTATGGGTCAGAAAGTGCGCACCGCGCATTTGCTGCACCCAGCCGACGCCTAGCCCCAAGCTGAGCGTCAGCAGGCCTGCCAGCGCCGCCGTGCACGCCCGCCCTGGCAGCCAGAACACGACCAGCGACACCATCCACAATGCGGTCGAAGCGTGCCCGGCCGGCATGCAGCGGCCCGCGGCGCGCCCGGCCAGCAACGGCTCGAGCAGGCGCACATACTCTTCGCCTCCACCGAACATCAACAGGTCCCACGGGCAGTGCGATGCACTCATCTGTTTGAGCAGCGTGACCGCCAGCGGAACCAGCACCGCCGACGCCGCCACCACACGCAGGCGCGGACGCACCCAGGGTGAAATCGCCGCCAGCGGGCGCCAGAAATCGAAGGCCGCCGCAGCGATGGCGCAGCACGCGCAGGCGACGAAGAACATCTTGAGCAGCTCGTGACTAAAGCGTTCGGCGAACCAGCTGTGGCGCCAGGGGAAGCTGCGGGTATGCGGGTCGAACATCCACCGTGCGAGCGCGATGTCGACATCGGTACAGGCGCCGATCCAGACAATCCCCATGGCGGCGGCCAGCAACGTCCAGCCAAGGCGCCTATCCATTGCCGTTGCAGGGGCTGAAGATGTCCAGGCGCGGGTTATAGACCGTCGTGTCCACCGCCAGCATGCCTAGCACCGAGTGGAACACATTATCGTGCGAGAAGAACTGGCCGGCACGGGCCGCAAGGCAGCGCCGGTCGATCTTGAAGCGCGCCTCAAAACTGTCGGATAGCCAGAGCATCATGGGCACCTCGCGCTGCTCCGGCGGCGCGATGATATACGGCGCGCCGTGCAGGTACATATTGTGTTCTCCGAGCGATTCACCGTGGTCGGAGAAGTACAGCAAGGCCGTGTCGACGCCATCATCCTGGCCGGCCGCCTTGAGCAGCTTGATGGCTTGACTGAGGAAGTGATCGGTGTAGAGAATGGTGTTGTCGTAGGCCGCGACGATGGATTCGCGGCTGCAGTCCTGCAGCTCATTGGTGGTACACACCGGGCCGAAGCGCCCGAAGGCGGCAGGATAGCGCTTGGCATATGCCGGGCCATGGCTGCCCTTCTGGTGCAGTACCACCACCATGTCGCCTTGTGCCCGCCGAATAATCTCCGGCAGGCGGTCCAGCAGGCGCTCGTCATAGCATTCGCCGTCCACGCACCAGCGGTTACCCGCCTCCTGCTGCGCCAGGTCTTCATAGGCGACGCGGTCGCAGGCACCCTTGCAGCCCGAATTGTTATCGCGCCAGAGTACCTCGAAGCCTGCATGGGCCAGTACGTCGAGCAGGCCCTCTTGCCCGCGTGCCCGGCTGTCCGAATAGCCATCGCGGCCCAGCGCCGAGAACACGCAGGGCAGCGATACCGCGGTGGCGGTACCGCACGAGCTCACATGGGTGAAGTTGATCAGGCCGGGCTGCCGGGCCAGCTCCGGGTTGGTGCCGCGCGCATAGCCGTTGAGCGAAAGATTCTGTGCACGCGCCGTTTCGCCGACCACGATGACGGTCACGACGCGGCGGCTCTGGCCGGCCCACACGGCGCCTTTTACCGCATCCTTGCCAAGCGGTGCGACCGTCAGCGCATGGCTGGCATGCTGCTTGATGTAGCCATGCACCGCCTGGACATAGTTCGTGGGCGTGAGCAGGTAGCGCAGCTCGCGGTGTTCGTGCAGCGCGGGCGCCAGTGTTTTGAAAAAGCCGACCAACAACGCCGCGACCGCCAGCACCGACAGGCCGACGATGCGCAGTTTGACCACGAGGTCACGCTGCCAGGCAGGATAGTCCAGGCGCACCCGCCACACGGCCATGGCGGGCAACACTCCCAGCAGGCCGAGCGTGGCAAACAGCGGAAAGCTAAGCAGCTCGCGCGCCTCATGTACATCTGTTTCGAGGAGGTTCTGGATCATCGTGCGATCGACCTGGGTACCGTAGTGATTCATGAAGTAGCTGGTGGTGGCGGTGGCCAGCAGAAGAGCAATGAGGACCGGCTTGAAGAGGTAGCGGAAGTTGATCAAGGTAAGGCAGGCATTGAATAGCAGGACCACGAGCATGAAGCAGCCCGCGTGCAGCGGCAGGTGGGACAAGCTGAGCTCACCGGTGGCGTGGACGAAGCCGCGCCAGAAGGACGCGTTGTAGGCGACCGTGAGGAACACGGCGGCAATCAGGCAAAACATGGCCGCGTCGACGCGCGGCTGGGTGGGTATCTTCAAGCCAGAATCCATGGAACAGGCGATAGCCACGGCGGCCACCACTACCATTCCATCGTACGGATGGCGGCATCAGGGAAGCGTGATGGCGCTGTTAGGATTTTGTGAAGATCGGCGGGAAGGCGATTTCGAACACGCTGCCGCCGCCGGGACGGTCGGTCAGGGTCATGGTGGCGCCCAGGTGTTCGCAGATGCGACGCACCAGCGTGAGGCCGATGCCTGTACCGGAGGAACCTGTGCCGGCAGCACTGCCGCGACCAAGCGTGGCGCGCACGGCGGCGGGCAGGCCTGGGCCGGTGTCTTCCACAATCACCGAGCGCTCGCGCAGGCTGACCAGCACCTGGCCTTCGCTGGTGTACTGACAGGCGTTGCGGATCAGGTTACCGACGACGGCGCTGCACAGTTCAGGCGCGCCGGCCACGCTGAACGTGCCACCGCCTGCGTGGCTAAGGCGTACCGGCTTGTTGTGCACAAGCGGCTGGTAGCGCGCGATGTCGGCTTGGACCACCTCCCCGATATCGGTGCTCACGGCAGGAATCAGCTCAGGCGAACGCGCCAGCAGGAGCAGCACGCGCACGCAGTCGGCCGCTTCGTTGGCGGCGCGCAGGATCCGTTCGACCGGCGCTGCCAGGGCGGGCTTGCCGGCGGCCTGCTCGGCCAGGATCTCGGCCGCGCCGATGATCACGGTGAGCGGTGTGCGCAACTCATGGCTCACATCGCCGGTAAAGAAACGCTCGCGATCAAGGTAGCCGCGCAGCTCGCCGGTGTGCTCGGCAAAGGCGCGGGCCAGCACGCCCAGTTCGTCGGTGCGCCCGGTCAGCGGAAGCTCGGGCGAGCCGTCGCGCACGGCGGCCGCCAGGGTCGTAATCGGCGTGACGAAGCGGCTGCCGATAAAGCCGCCGAGGAACAGGGAAAACGCCAGGAAGCCGGCAAAGGCCAGCGCAAACAGCGAATACACCACCAGCTCGATCTGTTCGTACTCGCTCTCATGGTCGACCACCACGTACGGCCCCAGCTTGTCGCGCGCCGCCAGCACGTGCATGCCGATGCCGTCGATGTGCACCTTGTGGACACCCGGCGCGAGCGGGCGCAGAGGTGCGGGAATGGCCGCGCCATGGTGGAAGCTGACGCCTGACGGCATGGCCACCGGCAGGCCGCCGGCATGACGCGGCGACGCCCACTCCGCCACGTCGAGCAGGCGCTGGTCGACCAGGTGCTCCTCGATGCCTTCGACCGCGACCGCAGCCAGGATGGCGAACAGCACCGATGAGCCAAGCGCGAACAGCAGGTAAGCGCGGGCGATGCGCCGGCGCAGCGAGTCACGCGCTTTCATCGGTGCTGACCAGTTTGAAGCCGATGCCCGGCACAGTGCGCAGCATGGCGAAGCCGAAGGGCTTGTCGAGCGCCTGGCGCAGCGCGTGAATATGCGTGCGCAGGGCGTCGCTGTCGGGACGACCATCGCCCCACACTTCCTGTTCGAGGGTGGCGCGCGAGACGACGCGCGGCGCTTCGCGCATCAGGCACTTGAGAATCTTGAAGCCGGTCTTGGTGAGTACCACCGGTGTGCCGGCGCGCTGGGCGTTGTAGGCATCGGTGTCGAAACTCAGTTCGCCCACGCGCAGGATGGTGGAGGCGCGGTGTGCACCCTGTGCACGGCGCACCAGCGCCTTCAGGCGCACTTCGAGTTCGACCATCGAAAAAGGTTTGACCAGGTAATCGTCGGCGCCGCTGTCAAAGCCCGCCACCTTGTCTTGCACGGTATCGCGCGCGGTCAGCATCAGCACCGGCACGGCGCTGTGCAATTCAGTGCGCAGCCTGGTGCAGATCTCCAGGCCAGTCAAGCCCGGCAGCATGACGTCGAGGATGATGATGTCGTACTCCTGCTCGGCCGCCAGGCCCAGGCCGGTATAGCCGTTGGACGCGGTATCAAGCACATAGCCCTTCGGCTCCAGGAAGCCGTACAGGTTGGCGACGATATCGCGGTTGTCTTCGATGATCAGGATGCGCATGGGCGGTATTCTACCCCCGGGCATGGCGTAGTCCCGGAGTTCAATCAATGGGCGCTTGGGCTTGGCGTTTTTGGTGGAGCTGAGCGCCACTGACGAATGACAATCT
>CAMLFK010000051.1 GCA_946479255.1 uncultured Oxalobacteraceae bacterium | reverse complement strand
CGAGATCTACACTCTTTCCCTACACGACGCTCTTCCGATCTCAGGCGGCGATCGACAAGCGCAATGCGCAGCAGTTGTTGCTGGAAAGTGCGCAGGCGCATGCCGAGATGCAGCGCAAGGTGGCACAGACCACGCGTGAGATGGCGGAGGCGAAGCGTCAGTTGCTGGAGCTGGAGACCCGCCGGCTGGAAGCCGATACGCAGACGCTGGTGGCCACGCGCCAGGCGATTGAGGCGGAGAAACGGGAAGGGGAAGTGGTTGCGGTGCAACGCTCGGCTTCGGCGACCATGACGCATGAGGTGTTGGGGCGGTTGACGCAGCCGTCGGCTACTGCAGTAAAGGCGTAGTACAGAACAAGCTTAGATGAAGAGCTGTCATCCCCGCGAAGGCGGGGATGACAGCTTATTGGCTGAGCAGACGATTGGGCTGGCTTACTGCACCACCACCTTCTCCACAAAATACTCCGTCTCACCAAAACAAGAACTCGGCACACCCTTGCGCTGTTCGTAGCTCAGCAGCACGCGCTTGCCGGTAGCGGCCATCAGGTTCTTGGCCACATCATCATCGCGCACCGTGAACGCAAAGCGTTCCGGAATCGCTCCAGGCATGCTCGACAGAAGAATCTCGCCTTCCCAGGTCTTGCACAGCCAGCCCTTCTTGGAAAACTTTTGCAGGTAACCCGCCCGTTCGCCCTCGGAATACGACCAGCTGAGGGTGAACCAGGTGTACAGCGCGAACAGCGCCGCGATGGCAACAATGACGGACAGGATTAACAATATCGGGCGTTTGCTCATGGTGGTGGTTTTGTTGAAGAACGCCCGTATTGTGCCACTAATTGGTCAGTTTGCTAACTCGCCGTTTGACCCAGAGCCTCCTGGGTCTTCTTGTAGCGCAAAGACGACCACACCGATACCAGAATGAAGGCCACGCCCGACAGGCCGGTGAACCATTCCGGAATGTGGATCTTCACGCTCAGGAACATGATGACCGCCAGGATGCCGATGGCATAGTGCGCGCCGTGCTCCAGGTACACGAATGCTTGCAAAGTGCCTTTGTCCACCAGGTACACCGTCATCGACCGCACGTACATGGCGCCGATGGCCAGGCCCAGCATGATGATGACCACGTCGCTGGTAATCGCGAATGCGCCGATCACCCCGTCGAAACTGAAGGACGCATCGAGTATTTCCAGGTACATGAAGCCGCCGATACTGCCGCGCGAGACAGCTTTGCCGAGGGTCTCGTCGTGCTCTTCTTCTTCAAGCAGGCCGCTGATCCAGTCCACCCCCACATAGATGAGCAGGCCGGTAATGCCCGAAATGAGCACGCTCAGCTTCTTGGCTTCGGGCACCAGGTACATGGCCACCAGTACCGCGCCGAGGGTCAGCAGCACGGCCAAGCCTTCGGTACCGTATTTGCCGACCTTCTCTTCGATCCAGCCCAGCCAGTGAAGTTCCTTCTCTTCGTCGAACAGGAAGTTGAGGAAGACCAGCATCAGGAAGGCGCCGCCGAAGGCCGAGATCTCGGCATGGTTCGCCATCAGGTGATGCGAATACTGGTCCGGGGTGTCGATGGCCATGTGCCAGACGTCGATCATGCCCATGCCGGTGGCGATGGCGACAATGGCCAGCGGAAACACCAGCCGCATGCCGAACACGGCGATCAGGATACCGACCGTCAAGAACAGCTTGCGCCAGAAGTCGTTCCAGTGTTTCAGCACCGAGGCGTTGACCACCGCGTTGTCGAAGGACAGCGACACTTCCAGCACGCCCAGCACGGCGGCGATCCACAGTGCGGTGAGCAAGCCGGTCATGCCGCCGCGGGAAAAGCCCCACCAGGCTGCGACGCCGAGGAGCACGACAGTGACAAAGATCGATAACCTGAAGTGCTTCATGCCATTCCTTTCGATGATTTGCTGGAAAACGCTGCAATTGCGGAAAACTAGATCTTGCCACGAGTGTAACCGTTTGCCACCTAAAACAGGCGCTGCGGTGGATAGCCCGGGGCTGGGCCATCTGCGATAATGGCAGGCTTATACCAAACCCTCATCACCCACTCACACTCGCACCATGGATATCAGCTACCTCGTCACCCCCGTCCTGACCTGGACCGTGGTCGGCCCGATCAAATTCCTCATCAACAGCGCGCGCCAGCGCCGCTGGGCTTTTAACCTGGTGGGTAACGGTGGCTTTCCAAGCAATCACAGCGCGGTGACCACCAGCATGGCCACCCTGATTGCATTGCGCGAGGGCATGGACAGCGGCGCCTTCGGGGTGGCAGTGGCGCTGGCATTTATCGTGATGATCGACGCCAACAGCCTGCGCCAGCACGTGGGCCGCCAGGCCGCGGCCATCAACCGCCTGGCCGATGGCGCCGCCAGCCATACGCATCTGCGCGAACGGATGGGCCATACCCTGGTCGAAATCTGCGGCGGCATCGCCACCGGGGTCGGCATGGGATTCCTGCTGCATACGGTATTCGAGCGCATGCTGTAAAGACGGGCGAGCGTCCGTACAGACGGATCGGCGCGCCAAAAATGCAGCTCAGCATCCAAAAAACGCAGTTCATCCATCGAAAACGTCAGATTGACAGATCGGCAATTGACTGAGGCGCAGGGCTCACGGATACTTTGGCGCTGGTAGTTTGACTACCGATCTTGCACGCTCGACCTTTCGGAGACTTATACATGCTGCGCAAAACCATTCTTGTCCTGGCCATCGCGGCGGCGCTCGCCGCCTGCAGCAAGGACGCCAAGGAACCCGCCAAGCCAGGCGACAGCGCGGCGGCCACAGCCGATGCCAAGGGCAAGGATGGGAAAAAAGAAGAGGCGCCAAAGCAGTTGCTGGTTTCCAGCGAGGACTTGCTGACGGTGCAGTCGAACGCGCTGGCCTCCGGCCCGGTGGTCACCGGCTCGGTGCAGCCGGAACGCAAGGCCGACCTGCGCGCCGAAGTCTCGGCCGTAGTACTACAAGTACTTAAAGAAAATGGCGATACGGTCAAGCGCGGCGACGTGCTGGTCAAGCTGGATGAAACCGCGATCCGCGACCAGATGACCTCGGCGGAAGAAGCCGTCCGCGCATCGAGCCAGGCGCTTGACCAGTCCGAACGCCAGCTGGCCCGCATGAAAACCCTGCGCGCCTCGGGCATGACCTCGGCGCAAGCCATGGATGACGCCGAAGTGCGCCGCAATAACGCCGCCTCCGACGTGGCCGCGGCCAGGACCCGCTCGGCGCAGGCGCGCCAGCAGCTGGCCCGCACCATCGTGCGCGCGCCCTTCGACGGCGTGGTCAGCGAGCGCAAGGTCTCGGCCGGCGATACCGCCTCGGTCGGCAAGGAACTGCTCAAAGTGATCGACCCGACCAGCATGCGCTTCGAAGGCCGCGTCTCGGCCGACCGCATCAGCAGCGTCAAGGTGGGCCAGCCGGTCAGCTTCCGCATCAACGGTTACGACAGCCAGGAGTTCCGCGGCGTGGTCAAGCGTGTCGATCCGGCCGCCAACGAAGTCACGCGCCAGGTGGAAGTGCTGGTCGCCTTCGCGCCGAATTCGCCGCAGCCGCGTGTGTCCGGCCTGTACGGCGAAGGCCGCATCGAAGCGGAAACCACGGCGGCCCTGATGGTGCCCGACAGCGCGCTGGTCAAGGCCGGCGACAAGGCCTACACCTGGCGCCTGAAAGGGCAGACCCTGCAGAAAGTCGACCTGGGCATCGGCACCCGCGACCCGCGCACCGGCAACTACCAGGTGCGCACCGGCCTGGCCGCCGGCGACACCATCATGCGTCATCCAAGCTCGGCCTTCCGCGATGGCCAAAAGATCCAGATGGCGCCGGCCAAGGTCGCCAGCGCAACCGCCGCAGCGCCTGCCGTGCAAGGAAAATAAGCCATGTTCCTGTCCGATTTCAGTATCAAACGGCCGATTGCCACGATCGTCCTGATCGTGGCGATGATGTGCCTCGGCCTGCTCGCGCTCAAGAAGCTGCGTGTGAACCAGAGTCCCGACGTCGAGATTCCGGTGCTGCAGCTGATGATCCCTTACCCAGGCGCATCGCCGGAGACGGTCGAACGCGAGATTACCAACCGCATCGAAAAGTCCTTGCAGAGCATTCCGGGCGTCACCGAAATCAATTCCAATAGCGTGGAAGGGGCGGCACAGATCTGGATGGAGTTTAACTTCGACAAGAACCTGATCGAAGCGTCCGACGATGTGCGTAATGCGATTGCCGGGGTGCGCTACAAGCTGCCGTTTGAAATGCGCGAGCCTATTTTGCAGCGCATCGATCCATCGGCCCAGCCGGTGGTCAACCTGGCGCTGTCGTCGAGCACCCAGACGCACGCCGAGATTTCGCGCTTTGCCGAAGACGTGCTGGCCGACCGCTTCCGCGGCATCGACGGGGTGTCGGTGGTGGCCGTCAACGGCGCCTTGCGGCGCGAGCTGTCGGTCCTGTTGCGTGCTGAAAAGCTGCGTGAACATAATGTGGCGGTGTCGGAGGTGGTCAACGCCTTGCGCACCCAAAACACCAACGCTCCCGTAGGCAAGATCCGCAGCTCGCTGGACGAGAAGAGCATCCGCCTGGTCGGACGCATCGAGTCGCCCGAAGAGTTCCAGAGCATCGTCGTCAAGCGCAGCGGCGACAACATCGTGCGCCTGGCCCAGGTGGCCGAGATCCAGGATGGCTTTTCCGAGGTCAACAACTTCAGTATCCGCAGCGGCCTGCCCAACGTCGGCATTAACGTCAGCCGTTCGCGTGAATCGAGTACCGTCAGCGTGGCCAACGACGTCAAGAAGCTGATCGCCGAAGTGCAGAAGGAGTTGCCTGCTGGCACCAAGCTGGAAGTCACGCGCGACGGCGGCGAGGACGCCCAGTCGAGCCTGAACAACGTGATCGAATCGCTGGTGTTCGGCGCCGTGCTGACCATTTTCGTGGTGTACGCCTTCCTCAACTCGTGGCGTTCGACGGTGATTACCGCGCTGTCGCTGCCGACCTCGGTGATTGCCTCCTTCATCGCCGTGTGGCTGTGCGGCTTCACCTTGAACTTCATGACCCTGCTGGGCCTGTCGCTGGCCATCGGCGTGCTGATCGATGACGCCATCGTGGTACGCGAAAACATCGTGCGCCACATGCAGCGCGGTTCCGACCGCCGCAAGGCCGCGCTGGAAGGCACGGCCGAGATCGGCATGGCGGTGGCCTCGACCACCTTCTCGATCATCGCCGTATTCATTCCGGTGGCCTTCATGCCGGGCGTGTCGGGCGAATGGTTCCGGCCGTTCGCGCTGACCGTGACCTGCTCGGTGCTGGTCAGCCTGGTCATTTCGTTCACGCTCGACCCGATGCTGTCGGCTTACTGGGGCGACCCGCCAAACCACCACACGGCGCCTAAAAAAGGCCTGTCCAAGGTGCTCGGCCGTTTCAACCACTGGTTCGACCACCAGGCCGACCGTTACGGCAACGTGGTGGCATGGGCATTGCATCACCGCATCTGGATGGCGATCATCGCCGTGGCCAGCCTGGCGGGCGCGCTGTTGCTGCACAATGCCTTTGGCGGTTCGAGCTTCTTGCCGGCGGCCGATTCAGGCGACCTGATGATCGACATCCGCACCCCGGCCTCGTCCTCGGTGGGCTACTCGCGCGCCAAGGTGGAAAAGGCCGCTGAAATCGCCCGCACGATTCCGGAAGTCAAGGACACCAATAGCTTCATCAACACCGGCGGTGGACGCATCTACGTCAACCTCGGCAAGAAGAACACCCGCAAGCGCAGCGCCAAGGACATCGCCATCGACCTGCGCGAAAAGATCTCGGTGCTCGTTGGCGCTGAATACGTGGTGCTGGACGACCTCAATAACGGTGCGCGTAAACCAATCCAGATCCAGTTCACCGGACCTGATTCGCGCAAGCTGCTGGAAATCACCAACGCCTACATGGAAAAGCTGCGCCAGATTCCGGGTGCGGTCGACGTCGGCCTGTCCGAGCAGGATCCGAAGAACGAACTGCAGATCGAACTGAACCGCGGCCTGGCCAACTCGATGGGTATTTCGGTCAACGATGCGGCGCAGTCGCTGCGCGTGGCGTTTGCCGGCGTGGAAGTGGGCGACTGGGTCGACCCGACCGGCGAGACGCGCGACGTGGCGGTGCGCCTGCATCCGGACGACCGGGTCAGCGCCGAGAATATCGAACGCCTGCCGATCGCCGTCACCGGCACCAACCAGATGGTGCCGCTCGACCAGATCGCCACCATCTCCATGGGCAAGGGGCCGTCGGCAATCGGGCACAAGAACGGCAAGCGCACCATCTCCGTATCGGCCAACGTGCAGGGCCGCTCGGCCGGCGAAGTGACGGCCGACGCCATGAAACTGGCGGACGGCTTCGACTATCCGCCGGGCTACGGCCGCGAACTGGGCGGTGCCGGTGAAGACCAGAAGGAATTGTTCACCGAGATGGCGATTGCGCTGGTGTCCGGTATCGGCCTGATGTACCTGATCCTGGTGATGCAGTTCGGCTCGTTCACCGCGCCGCTGGCCGTGATGATGTCATTGCCGCTGTCCCTGATCGGCGTGGTGCTGGCGCTGATGCTGACCGGCGATACCCTCAACCTGATGAGCTTTATCGGCGTCATCATGCTGATGGGCCTGGTGGCGAAGAATGCCATCCTGCTGCTGGACGCGGCGCGCAAGCTGGAAGCCGAAGGGCATGACCGCGAAGATGCGCTGATGGAAGCCGGCCGCATGCGCCTGCGTCCGATCCTGATGACCACCTTTGCGCTGATCGCCGGTATGTTCCCGGTCGCACTGGCCCTGGGCGAGGGTGGCGAATTCTACCGTCCACTGGCGGTGGCGATCATCGGCGGCACCATCACCTCGACCATCCTGACCCTGCTGGTGGTGCCGACCTTCTACGACAGCATCGAGATCTGGCACGACCGCATGGTGGCCAAGTTCGGCCGCCGTTCGGTTCGCATGGGTTCGCTGCTGGCGTTTGTGATGACCTTCGTTGAAGCGATCCTGACCTTGGTCCTGGTGCGCTTTGTATTCCGCCTGATCGTCAAGCTGTTCAACTTGGCCACCGGCCGCCGTCCGGCGCGCGTGGTGCCGGTGCCTGCTGGGGTGGCGCTGGATAAATAACAGTTTCTGGCCCTAATGGGACGCGCCGTTTCCGCCAGTGTGGAAACGGCGCGTCTTGCCTTTTGCGGCTTTACTTCCTGACTGACAGCGTGGCTTACTTGCTTGCTGGCGGCGTCGTGGTGGTGGTCGTGGTCGACCCTTCGGTGGTGGTGGTGCCAGTCGTGCCGGTCGCGCCCGGAGGCGTAGTTTCAGTCGTGGTGGTGGTGGTACCGGTAGTGCCGGTGCCGGCCGCGCCCGAGGTGGTGTCGCCGGTGGTACCCGTGGTGCCGGTGGCGGTGTCGCCGGTGGTGCCGCTGGTGCCCGAGGTGGTGCTTGGGGTGGTGGCGGCATCAGGCGTCGTTGCTGGCGTAGTGGTCTCGTCACGCTTGCAGCCCGTCAGGACCGAAACGAGCAGGGCAGCGGTCAGCAGGACTTTTGGTGCGGTCGAAAGTGTGTTCATGGTAGTAGCTCCTTGTTTGCATCATCAGAATGTACCGTTGACAGTGCTTGGTGACTGCCGGCGGCGCCAGGTTCGTCCTCACCGGGCCTGATAGAGGCCCGCGTTTGGAACGTTTCGGGACTATCAGCAGACCGCATCGCTAAAAAATGCGGCCCGAATCGGTGTTCATGCGACGACTCTGAACACTTAGACGATTGACTACCTTGCAAGTTCGGAAATTTTGCGCTTTGATGGTAAATATTTTTCTATCGATGCGCAATCGCACCGTTTACCCGATAGAAGGGAGCTCAGCCGTGGGCAATTTGCTCCATGAGGCCGGGGATTTCCGCCGGGATTTCACGGGCCAGGTAGCCTAACAGGCCCATGCGCTCGGCCAGGCGCTCGCCGGCGCGGGCATGAAGGGCCACGCCCCAGCAGGCGGCTTGCTCCAGCGGGGCGCCGCGCGCGGCCAGTCCGGCGATGATGCCGGCCAGGGTATCGCCGGAGCCGGAAATGGCCAGGCCGACATTGCCGCCTTCATGCTGCCAGCGGCTGCCGTCAGGGGCGCCGATGACGGTGCGTGCGCCTTTCAAGGCCACCACGGCATTCCAGCCACGCGCGGCCTGGCCGGCATGGCTGTCGGGATCGGCCAGGATGGACTCCTTGTCGATCCCGGTCAGGTGCGCCATTTCGCCGGCGTGCGGCGTGACCACCACCGGCAACTCGAAGCGGAACGGGCCGTCGTGTTCATGGCCTTGGTCGGGGTGCAGGATGATGCCCATGGCACAGGCGTCGAGCACCACGGCGGTACCAATCAGGCGCGGCAGCAGGGCCCGTACCAGGGCGGCGGTGGCGGCCTCGTCCTGCATGCCCGGCCCGATCAGCATGGCATCGACCTTGTCGGCCAGCGGATCCAGGGTATCCATGGCTTCGCGCAGGAAGCCGCCTTCCGGCGTCTCGCGCAGGCCGATCACGCGCGCCTCGGGAATCGCCAGTGCGACCAGCTGGGCCACGCTGGCGCCGGTGGCGATCGTCAGTTTGCCGGCCCCGGCGCGCAGGGCGGCGGTGGCGGCCAGGATCACCGCGCCCGGCATTTCGCGCGAGCCGCCCAGGATCAGCACATGGCCGCGGATTTCCTTGTCGCCATCGGCGCAGGGCATCGGCAGGGGCCAGGCGCGCAAGCTGTCATTGTCGACCGTCTGGATGGCGGTCGGGCGGGTGTCTCGGTTCATGATGAGGTAGCGGCTTGGCTCAGGCTTTGGGTGCGGCCGGAATGTCTTTCTGGACAGTGATCGGCGTGCCGGTCGCTTCCAGCGGGGCCACGAAGTTGGTCAGCCGCAGCACCAGCCTGCCGCGCCTGCCCGCATCCGGATTGAATTCGTAGGAGGTGACCGAGCAGTTGGGCACGTCGCCGGCGCGATCGAACGCCAGGATGGTGGCTTCGTCGAGGCGTTCCAGCAGGTAGCGGAAGCAGTTGACCGTGACCTGGTGGCCGACGATGAGCACGCGCTCGTGGTTGTATTCGCGGGTGATGGTGTCGAGCACGCTGCGCAGGCGCAGGATCACGTCGCACCAGCTTTCGCCGCCCGGCGGACGGAAATAAAACTTGCCCACGTGGTGGCGCTGCTCGTGCAGTTCGGGATATTTGTGGGCGATGCCGTGCGTGGTCAGGCGGTCGAGAATCCCGAACTCCTTTTCGCGCAGGCGCTCGTCGACGCGCACCGTGGACGCTTCGCCGCCCCCCAGGCGCTCGACGATGATGCGGGCGGTCTCGGCCGCGCGCACGTACGGCGAATGCAGCACGACGTTGGGGCGCTGGTCTTCGGGGAGGGAGCCGAACCACTGGCCCAGGCTCTCGGCCTGCTCGCATCCCAGCGGCGACAGCGGCACATCGACGTCACGCTCGGCAATATCGATCAGCAAACCCTTGGCGGCTTCGGCGGCATCACGCGCGACGTTGCCGGCGCTTTGCCCGTGCCGCACGAGCCAGATATCCTGTGGCCACTTCTGTTCCATGCTTGTTCCGTCCATGTTGATACGGAATCATCATAGTCGGATTCAGTCGCCGCTTAGCGCACGATACGCCGCGGCTAGGCGGGCTGCTCGGCTTCGTCCAGGTTGGCTTCCCGGTCGCTGTTGAAGACGGCCACGTCGGTCTGGCCCAGCACGCGGCTGGTGACCGTGCCCGCCGTAATCGACCCGCTGACGTTCAGGGCGGTGCGGCCCATGTCGATCAGCGGCTCGATGGAAATCAAGAGGCCGGCCAGCGCCACCGGCAAGTTCATGGTCGAGAGCACGATCAGCGCGGCGAAAGTGGCGCCGCCGCCCACGCCGGCCACGCCGACCGAGCCAAGCGTGACCACCGCCAGCAACGGCAGCAGGAAGGCGGCGGTCCAGGGATCGACCCCGACTGTCGGCGCGATCATCACCGCCAGCATGGCCGGGTAGATGCCGGCGCAGCCGTTCTGGCCGATGGTCGCACCAAATGAAGCGGCCACGTTGGCGATGCCTTCCGGGGTGCCCAGGCGCGTGGTCTGGGTCTGCACCGACATGGGAATGGCGCCGGCGCTGGTGCGCGAAGTAAATGCGAAAGCCAGCACCGGCGTGATCTTGCGCACGTAACGCAGGGGGCTCAAGCCGCTGGCGAAAATCATCAGCAGGTGCACGCCGAACATCAGCAGCAGGGCGCTGTAGGAGGCGAGTACGAATGTCAGCAGCTTGACGATGCTGTCGACACTGGACCCGGCCACCACCTGGGTCATCAGCGCGAACACGCCGTATGGCGTGAGCCGCAGCACCAGGGTCACCATGCGCATGACGATGGCGTGGGCCACGTCGATGAAGCGCTTGAAGCTGGCGAAATGCTCCGGCTGCTTGGCGGCGATGCCGGTCGCGGCGATGCCGATGAACAGCGAGAACAGCAGCACCGCAATGGTCGAGGTCTTGCGCGCGCCGGTCATGTCCAGGAATGGATTGGCGGGGATGAAGCTGAGCAGCATGCTGGGCAGGGAGATGCCTTGGGCGGTGCCGAGCGAGCCGGTCAGGTATTGGCCGCGCGCCACTTCGGCGGCGCTCGCGGTCAGGCCGACGGCGGACAGGCCGTACAGCTTGGCCATCAGGATGCCGATGCAGGCCGCCACGGTGGTGGTGATCATCAGGATGCCGATGGTCAGCCCGCTGATCTTGCCGAGCGAAGCGGCGTCCTTGAATTTGAGCACCGCGCCGATGATCGACACCATGATCAGTGGGATGATGATCATCTGCAGCAGCTTGACATAGCCGGTGCCGAGGATGTCGAGGTAGGCGTTGGTGGCCGCGATGGTGGGGGAGCTGGCGCCATAGGGGGCCAGCTGGAACAGGCCGCCCAGCACCACGCCAAGGCCAAGGGCGGTGAACACGCGCTTGGTGAAGGATAGATGGCGCGCCTGCATGCGGTAGAGCACGAAGCAGGGCGCCAGCGCGAGCGCCAGATTTACGGTTAGAAAGGGATCGAATGTCATCGGGGCATTTTATGTCATTCATGCCGAATGCGACGATGCATCCATTTTACGGCCTCATCGGCGACCGTAAAACATCAGCCAGTTATCGAGCTGTCCGCGCCAGTAAGTCGCGTCGTGGCCGCCGGTTCCGACATGCAGTTCGGTGACGGCGCCGTTGGCCCGCAGCCGTGCGTGCATCGCTTCGTCCTGAGTGCGCAGGCGGTCAAGCGCGCCCACGTCAAGATAGAATTGCAGACCGCGCAAGTCGGCGCTGGCGGCCAGCAGCAGCGGGTCGCGCGCCAGGCGCAAGGCCGGGGTGGCATACAGCCAATTGCGCTGGCCCGGAAACTGGTCGCTGGCGCTGTAGTCCCACAAAGCGGCGCTGTGCGCGCCAACCCGGTTGAACATGGCGGGATGGCGCAAGGCCAGATGCAGCGCCGCAAAGCCGCCCATGGACACGCCGCCCACATGGCGCCGTACGCGCCGGCTGTCGGTGGAGAAGCGTTGATCGATGTGGGGTATCAGTTCGCCCATCAGGTAGTCCTCGTACATGCCGATGCTGCCGCCGGCGCTGTCGCTCGCCTGTGCTGTCGTCGAGTTGACGCCGAAGCTGTTGTCGTAATCCGGGACCACGATAATCAATGCCTCGATGCTGCCTGCGGCGATCAGCCGGTCGGCCGCGCGGTGAAGGCTCAGGCCGTCGAAAAAAGCGTCTTCGTTGCCGCCGTAGCCGTAAAACAAATACAGCACCGGGTATTTGACGGCCGGGCTGTAGCCGGGAGGCAGGTAGACCGCCGACCTCATGGGCCGTTGCAGGGCGGCGCTGGTGATGACCACGTGCTCGATCAGGCCGGCTGCGACGGTATTGTCAGGGGCGGGCTTGCTGCCGGTCGCGGCGGGTGCCGGGGTGCCGCCGCCGCCGCATCCAAGGAGCCATGTTGCCAGCCACAAGCCTGCCGCCAGGCGGGGGAGGTCCCGTGCCCATCGAATACCCTTGATCATGTTTTGCCTTTGCGTCGATTGACTGGTCAGCAGATTGTAGGTGCAGGGCGCAGGCGGTTTCTTCAGCGCTTCTTCAGCTTCTGCTCGTCGGCACTCGCACAGGCTGATTCCGGATTTGATTGCCGTATCACAACATATTCAGAGTTGCTCCGGCGAATAATCATGCAGGCAGGCGATGTCGATGGTCGTCTGGGTACTGCGGTATGGTCCACAAGCGAATCACGAGGCAATTGTTCAAATTAAGGGCATCGATCACCCGTGGGACGGGCGGATTCAGAAAATGCGGATCGAAACGTCACCGCGCGGCCTGAAATATGTGGCGGGCAACGAGGGCAATCGTCACGATGTGCTGTTGATGGAAGACGCAGGCCTCGAAGTGGCAGTCCCGGGCGTCCGGCGCGCACAGGTCAGCTACGACAAGGTGCTGTCGGCGCAGGGCAATCGTTCGATGTTCTTGACCGAATACATGGAACAGAAATAAGCGCGGTGCCCAAGGAAGAAAGGCTTCCTTATGGAAGCCTTCTTGCTGGTCTTGCTGATTTTTCAGTGCCAGTTCCTACCCTTGAATATTGCACGGTATCCAGGCGATGCGTTCGCTGCACAATCTCGCATTGCCTGACCAATTGCGACAAGCGCCGGATCTTCGCTTCGCATGAGACTCTTCCCTGCTCGCTCTTGTGCTGGATAACTATTGTGGAACGCCGCAAAAGTGTCCATTCCCGACAAGTCTGCCTGCGGTCCGAAGTATCCTGACGCTGCCAGCGCGTCGATATACCAGGTGAATACAGGCCCGAGCCTCTGTTGATACATCCATTCCGCCAGTTGAAGCTGCCGATAGCGTGTTTTCAGGTTGGCGGCTCTGCTATCGATGACGAGGGAAAAGATCTGTGACCGCGCCAGCCAATTTCCCTGCAACGCTGCTTCATGTAGGCCTTCCAGCAACTCCGGATTGCCCCTGCTATCGGGCCAGGACAGCAGATACCGGTCTACCGCGTCCATGTTCGGAATTGGACCCACTTCAGACGGCGCTTTGCAAACGAAATCCTTAGGATTCACGTCCTTTCCCGTTGTCCGACGCAGGTTCAAGAATAGGTCGCCGCTACGTTTTTCGATCATTTCCGGACTTGGTTTGTCAGGCATCGGTCCCAGCCAGGCCAATGGATCGGTTCCACTGGATTTCGGGCTCTTAATCGAATGCTGAGTGGATTGGGCAGGCCGGGTTGACTTCTTTGCCTCTGCTGCTTGGACGGTTAAAGTTCCGACTGCCAACAGAGAAATGAACGTTATTTCTAGTTTCATTGCCACCTCGATGGATGAAATTGATGAGTGAACTGCACCTGCCTTCTCCTTCACTACCGCAAAGAAGCCTGGACCACTCTACTGTTGGCGCTACGCCTGATATTGCGTTACCGCATTATTTTTCCCTGAAACAAGTAGATGGCATCGCCTCGGAGCCAAGCTGGGATCTGTGCGAAAAACGATCTTGCAAAAATGACTCCGATCAAGCATTCTTCGAACCCGGTTTCAGCATCTGAAACGCCGCTTTCGCCACCATTCTTCTAACACCATGACCAAATTCGCTCTCTCAGCCTTAGCCGGCGCAAGCCTTCTGCTGGCGGGTGCCCACGCCCAGGCCGCACCGCCACCCGGCCAGAACGCCCTGGCCGGCCCGCAAGTCAAGGTCGACGTGGGCGGCCGCAAACTGAATATGTACTGTACCGGCGCGGGAACGCCCACGGTGCTGTTCGAAGCCGATGCTGGCCGTGCGGCTTGGGATTGGTCGGCGGTACTTCCGGAAGTGGCCAAGCGCACGCGCGCCTGCGTCTACGACCGCGCTGGAATGGGGGCCTCCGACGCCATCATTCGGGCATCGAACGTCGCCAACGCCAGCAAGGACCTGAGCTTCCTGATCAGGAACGCGCGCATGGACGCGCCCTTCGTGGTGGTGGGGGCGGGCTACGGCGCCATGGTGGCGCAGCACTTCGCGCTGCGCTCGCGCGGCGCCGTCACCGGCCTGGTGCTGGTGGGGGCAATGCATGAGGATGGTTTGCCTGCGGACCTCGGCGCCCAACGCGAAGCCGCGATCGCCTGCCTGGCCGCTGCCGAGCAGGGCAAGACCGATGCTGCCTGCGCTTACCCCAAGACCGCCATCAACGGCGAGATCGGACCCGCGCTGGAGGCGGCCCAGGCATATCAGGCGGGCAGGCCATCCTATTGGCGCGCCCGCGTGTCCGAGCTTGAGAACCTGGAGGCCAGTGCCGGCCAGATGCGCAGTGTCCGCAAGCCCTTCGGAGCTGTGCCGGTCGTTGACGTGCCGAACGGGGCAGCGGCGGCGATTGTCGCGGCGGTGATGAAGGTGTTGGACCAGCAAACGGCCAAGTAAGTTCGACAGGGCTCGGCATGAGATTGCCGGATTGCACTAATGGCGAAAATATTACAATGATGTGGATAATCGCATTAATACTGCACTTCCTTGCATTCGGCGTGCGGCTACGGTGGGACGCTAATGGCACAGGGGGGATTTCCGGATCGAAGGGCGGGCTGACAGCAGTGAATAGCAAAATCTGCAGGAGTGCCGATGTTTTCCGTGCAGAATTTTTCTTGATGGCCGCATGGTCGGCGGCCGCGCATTTCGGCGCGTAGTTTTGTAGCAATTTTTGGCGTACACTTTAGCAGTTTTGCTGGACAACTTGGGCCTGGCCCGTCCCGCAAGCGAAAGCCACTGTCAGTTGACAGCATGCCTGACCTGAACGCCTGTGCGCAGCCAGCAATGCCGGCGTGCTGCGGCCATCACCCTCTGGAATAAAATAATGAAAAAAGAGCAACTCTTCGCGCTGTCGGCGGTTCTCACTTCCTTGCTGGCCGGCTGCGGCGGCAGTGGCGGCACAGCCGCGCCGGCTTCCGTGACGCCTGTGCCTGTCCAACCGGCGCCTCCTTCCCAGCCGCCCGTCTCACCCGAGCCAGCGCCCGCGCCGGTGCCCGCGCCCCCCGAAGCGGCCCCTCCCGCCCCGATTGCTACTTCCACGCCAGCCAAAAATCCAATAATTTTTGCCGA
The DNA here is from genome assembly GCA_946479255.1 of uncultured Oxalobacteraceae bacterium. Next base: position 7,917 of record CAMLFK010000051.1, on the reverse strand, counting down.
TGTGCCTGATGTGTCGATGATCAGGGTTGGGGAAAATTATTATATGAGCAGCACCACGATGCACATGACTCCGGGTGTGCCCATTATGAAATCGACAGATCTTGTTAACTGGAAACTGATCAATTATGCCTATGATACTTTGGAAGATTTGCCGTCGTTAACTTTGGCAGACGGAAAAGGCATCTATAGTTGGGGTTCATGGGCAAGCAGTCTGCGATACCATAAGGGAACGTATTATGTAGCCTCTTTTTCATACCTACCAGGTGCAAGCTATATTTTTAGAACAAAAGATATAGAAAAAGGAGATTGGCAAAGAACTACTCTAAGGCAATCGTATCATGACCTTTCCTTGTTTTTTGATGATGATGGCAGGAACTATATAATTCATGGCGGCGGAAAAATAAAAATTCTTGAATTAAATGAGGGTCTGACAGGCCTTAAGCAAGACGTCCCGGAGAGAGTACTCATCGAGAACGCCAGTGCCCCATGTGGAGCAGGTGCGAGCATTGAAGGTGAAGGATCTCAATTATTCAAAGTAAATGGAAAATACTATTTGTTTGGTATTTGCTCGTCAGCGAACTGGGGAATGCGGACTGCAACTATCCATAGGGCAGACAATATCAACGGCCCTTGGGAAGCAAAAATCGCCTTTAAGGATCAAGGAATTGCTCAAGGAGGATTGGTAGACACTCCCGATGGGCGCTGGTTTGCTTATCTTTTCCGCGATTATGGTGCTGTTGGGCGAATCCCCTATCTCATTCCTGTAAAGTGGGAAGACGGCTGGCCTGTATTGGGAGAAAATGGGAAAGCCCCGGAAAAACTGGACCTGCCAGCCAGTACAGGGCTGATTTCGAACGTGGTTGACTCCGATGAATTCGATCGCAAAAACGGAGAACCAGCATTGCCAGTATTTTGGCAATGGAACCATAATCCGGATAATACGCTCTGGTCTGTGAAAGAAAGAGCGGGATTCTTGCGTCTAAAAACAGGGAAAATCGGCCCTGATTTTCTCCTGGCCAGAAACACGTTGACGCAACGCACTATCGGCCCAACTAGTTCGGCTTCTGTCAAGCTGGATGTTTCCAAGATGAAAGATGGCGATATTGCCGGATTATCAGCTTTCCAAAAAGAATATGGATTAGTAGGGGTGAAATTTGAAGGGAGTAAAAAATCAATAGTCATGACCATGACTGATCAAGATAAAGCCGTTGAAATACAGCGAATTCCACTGATTCAAGATACTGTTTATTTCAGAATCGATTGCGATTTCACCGATTTAAAAGATGAAGCCAAGTTTTTCTACAGTCTGGATGGAAAAATCTGGAGCCCCATCGGTAAGACCTTGAAAATGAAATATACCATTCCGCATTTCATGGGATATCGTTTTGGTCTATTTAACTTTGCCACGAAGAGTGCAGGCGGACATGTTGATTTTGATTGGTTCAGAATTAAGTATTGAGATGAATTCTGACAGCAGATAAAAATTTACAAGTGAATCGAGTCTGCGTCGGTGCAGCAGGGGCTATCGTCATATCGTGGCTACGCGCAGCGGTGACTGAACTATTGGGTGCGCCGGCTCAGAGTGCCTGATGTGCAGCAGCGCTGCTGCCGGTTATCGCTTTCAAAGAGAGCAACTAGTGCTTCACGTGTCGGGACAGCAGCCATGTGCACTCACTTTAAAAATTTCAATACCTGATCAGAATTGGATCCTGCAGCCAACGGGCTAAGAATCCTTGACTCATTGGCCCTATAGCTGCATCGATGGAAAAAGTTGTACTGGCATGCTACGGCTTCAGCCCAAGTTCTTCGAGCCGCTGCAACCAGTCGTTAAAGCGTGGGCATTGTGCGCGAATCTCGACGAGACCCACCAGTTCGACGATTTCCGGCCCATGCAGCTTCTTGTCATAACGTGAAAACAGTGCCCGCATGCGATGCGACGGGCTGGTTTCAACACCGTCGTTAACCTGTTCAGGCGACCCGCATCTACGCACTGCTTCTTGCATGGTTGCCAAATTGAGCTGGGTGCCGCCAAGCCATTCCACTGCTTGGGCCGGGGCGGCAAATAACAAGGCTTCAAACTCGTACTGTTGGACGTAAGGGACAAATCGTGGTCGCTGCTCGTTATTTGCCAACTCTAAGATGACATTCTCTAGTTCCACAATTGTGCGTTGCCCGCGGCCCTTGAATCCGTAGAAGTCAAAAAACGTGCTGACGATATCGAACGATCCGAACAGGGCAGGTAGGCTGCCCCTTATTTTGTCGAGACTGATGTTGCCGCGCAAATCGATTGCAGTCGTACTGAAACCGCATTGCGTTAGGTGAGGGCGCAATACGCGATTGACGAATTCGCGTTCGGTTGCGCCCTCAGTGCTAATCCCTAAACGCTTCATTCAGGAGTTCCCCCGAGAGCGTTCATTTCCCAGACATCTCCAAGCTTGTATTGTTCAAGCCACGACGATACGTCGTCTTCCTGCAAGCGCCGAAATTGCGATCCGTTGCTATCCTGATCGACGATCACCATGTCCTCCCAGTTAAACTGGTTAGCAAGAGTGACGGATTGCGTAGACGCGATAATCTGCGTGTTTTCGCTGGCTGAACGCATCATTGCTGCTAGTAGCTGCATCGCAAACGGGTGTAAGCCAAGCTCTGGCTCGTCTAACAGGATCATTGTCGGCAACGACGGTTGTTGCAATAACGTGGTCATGCAGATAAAACGTAGGGTTCCATCTGACAGCATACTCCCATCGAAGTAGTCGTCGCTGCCCTTGTGCTTCCAGCGCAAGCGAATCATGTCGTTCGTTTCCGGCTGAAATATGAAATCGCTGAAATAGGGTGCCACGCGTTGGACTGTGCGTACTATTCGCTGATAATTCTCGGTGTCCTTGATGTGATTGAGGAAGGCCGCAAGATTCTCGCCCTGAGGCATCAGACGATCAGTCGCGTGGATGCTATAGGCGCCCTTTACCTTCGCGGTGTCACTTGTGTCATGGAAATGATAGACCTTCCAGTCTTGCAGGTAGCCGGCCACATATTGTGCAGGCGAAGCCGAGCCTGGTTGGGGCAACCCTGTTTCCAGTGCACCGGCCCCGGCCATTGGGCGATGCTTCGTTCCGCCGCCATAGCCGACCTCATCTCCATGAAACACAGCGAATTCCTTGGCGAACACAAGAGTGTCGTCGTTACTGGGAACTAATGTGGCGCGATAACTGTTAGGCCGGAAATGCAGGTCAATAGTGAGCTTGTCTGTGATTTTACGTCCAAAATATAAGGTGCGGTCTGCACCATTCAGCTGAGTGCGGACGTGCAATTGGAGTTCTTTCTCCAATAGCTTGTTCATGAACTTGAAGAAACTGATGAAGTTGGATTTCCCCGCGCCGTTGGCGCCAATCAATATATTGAGCGGAAAGAGGTCAAGGCTTAACTGTTTAATCGAGCGAAAACCTGCAAGTTCGATATGTTGTAGGCGTCCTAGTTTAGCCATTTGAGGCATCTTTCAGAAATCTGTCGATCCACGTATCTTTATGTGGCTCAACTTGTAGTATGACAAGGGACATCGCGCTAGGGTGGCCGCAGCCAAAACCGTAACACGGCATCAGCATTACATCAACCGTACATTAACACTGCATCATCTTAACGTATCTCGTCTGGTCTGACGGAGAACCGACTCTGATGCGCCTGGAAATTCTCTTCCAGTTTTCACTGACCTTCTAGGACACTGAATGTCGGCACAAGTGCGAGGCTGTTCGTTGCGTCATATCTTGATGCAAAGTAGCCCTGCGGACTAGGAGGAGTCACGTGACTTTTTCGAAACGCCATATGTCGTCATCGCGATGGCTCCCGAATTGATCGAGCGCCGGAGCGGGAGTTAGAGTAGGCAAGACCATGGCGTTGGCGCGTGATCAGACCTCCGGGACCGCAGTTCATGCAGGTTCTTCGCGGCGGCGAGAATTGCCTTTCCATGGAAAATATTCCCCAGTTGGGGAATATGAGGCACAAAAAAGGCTTACGCGCCGAAGCGGGTAAGCCTGATCTGTACTACTAAAATTCGGTGGTAGGCCGTGCGGGATTCGAACCTGCGACCAACGGATTAAAAGTCCGCTGCTCTACCAGCTGAGCTAACGACCCCCGAAAGAAGCAAGATTATAGGGGGTGGTCACGATCCTGTCAAATACCCACGCCTAATAATTCGCTAATTACTTCATCGCCGCAAGGCGATCCTTGGCCGCCTGGGCCGCGGTCGAGTCGGGGAACTGCTTGATCAGGTCCTGCAGTGCCTTCTTGGCATTCTTCTTGTCCTTCAGCTCAGTGTAGCTGCTTGCGATGTTGAGCATCGCGTCAGGCGCCTTGGTGCTGTCGCGGTAAGTGGTGGCGACCACCTGCTGCGCGGCGATCGCGTTCTTGTAATCGCGCTGCGCGTAGTAGGCGTTGCCGAGCCAGTACTGCGCAATGGCGGCGTAACCGGACTGCGGATAGCGGCGCACAAATTCGGTCAGGCCCAGCGCGGCGTTCTTGTAGTCGCCCGCCTTGAACAGCGCCATCGCGGCGTCATACGATTTCTGTTCGTTCGGATCGACTTCGGCTTCGCGGCCGTCGATGGTCATCTGCTGGGGTTCGAGCTTGCGCAGGCGCGCGTCGAGGTCGGTATAAAAATCTTTTTGGCGCTTTTGAATCGTCGCCACTTCATTGCTCAGCACTTCCAGCTGGCCGCGCAGCTTGGCGATTTCCTGGAGTGTCTGTTCATTCTGGTTGACCAGGTCAAGCGATCCCGAACGGTCGAACTTGGTCTCAAGCTTCGCATTGAATTCGCGCGACAGATTGTCCACCTTGGCACGCAGGTCGAGAATCGCTTTACGCGCTTCATCGTCGTCGAGCAGGCCGGCGTGGGCTTGCAGCGGCAGCCATACGGCGAAAGCCAGGCAGGCGCAAGCAAGGCGTGATGTGGATTTAAAGATCATGGTTGGCTCTCTTTCAAATACCTGTGTTGCAAACGGCGCGAGGCGGTGCATTGCAGCACCGCCTCCCGCGTTCAGGTCAAGCGCAGCCCGGCGGGCGTCGTCGTACTAATTAATAGACGATGTCGGCGCGGCGGTTTTCAGCCCAAGCCGCTTCGCCGCTGCCCATGGCTTTTGGCTTTTCTTCGCCCAGCGAGACAGCTTCCATCTGGCTTTCCGACACGCCCAGGGTGGACATTGCTTTGCGCACGGCTTCGGCGCGCTTCTGGCCCAGCGCCAGGTTGTACTCGGTGCCGCCGCGTTCGTCGGTGTTACCTTGGATCAGGATCTTGCGGCCCTTGTTCTTGTTCAGGTAGCCGGAGTGGCTTTCCACCACTGGCTTGCCATCTTCACGCACCACATAGCTGTCGTAATCGAAATACACGCTGCGCTTGGCCAGTACACCCTTTGGATCGTTCAAGGGATCAACGCCGCCGGTCTCAACCGGGCGTACGTCACGGCTGTCAGCCACTGGTGCGGCTGGTGCTGCGACTGGCGCCTTTTCGACGACGGGTGCTTCGTTGAGCTTGACTGGGGAGCTGCAAGCTGAGAGCAGGGCGGCGCTCGATACGATAAATGCTACATGTTTGGAAATGCGCATGGTCTTTCTCCTGATCACTGGTTTAAAAAAGTCTCGGTTATTTTAAGAAGGGGCCCCAGCTGGGTTCCCTGATGTTTCCTGCCTGCGTAGTCAAGCGTTGTTTGACCCTGCCATCGACCGACACCACCGCCAGCGACGTCCGTCCGCCGGCCCTGGTTGCGTACATGATGTATTTGCCATTCGGCGAGAAACTCGGTTCGGTGGCCTGTTCGGCCAGGCGTTGTTCCTGGCCGCTGGCCAGGTCCATCGCGTAAAGGGAATAGCCGCCGTCGCGCTGGGAAATCCAGGCCAGGGTCTTGCCGTCCGAGGACAGGCGCGGGCTGATGTTGTACGAGCCTTTAAAGGTGACGCGCTGGGCATTTCCGCCTTCAGCGCTCATCTTGTAGATCTGCGGGCCGCCGCTGCGGTCGCTGGTGAAATAGATCGACTGGCCGTCAGCGGAGTAGTGCGGTTCGGTATCGATGCCGCTGCTGTTGGACAGGCGCTTCAAGGCGCCGCCTTCGGCGCTGACGCTGTAAATCTGGGTATTGCCGTCCTTGGACAGGGCCACGGCCAGCGTTTTACCGTCCGGCGACCAGGCCGGCGCCGAGTTGCTGCCCTTTTCGTTGACCACCACCTTGCGGTCGCCGCTGACCAGGTCCTGCACAAAAATGACCGGCTTGCGGAATTCGCGGAAGGACACGTAGGCGACCTTGGTGCCGTCCGGCGACCACGATGGCGAGATGATCGGTTCGACCGAACGCACGGCCACTTGCACGCCTTCGCCATCGGCGTCGGCGATTTCCAATCGGTAATCCTTCGCGCCGCGGTTTTCATTGACGTAGGCAATGCGCGCGGAAAAGGCGCCGCGGGTGCCGGTCAGTTTCTGATAAATATCGTCGGCGATGCGGTGAGCGGCCAGGCGCGCGTAACGCGGCTGGGCCGCTTCATTCAGGCTGGACAGCTGGCTGCTCTTGATGGTGTCGAGCAGTTTATAGCGCACTTCGAAACGGCCATCGGCCAGCTTCTGTACGCTGCCCACCACCAGCGCATCGGCGCCGCGCGACTTCCACTGGCCGTAATCGACCGGCGCGTTTTCCGAGATCACGCTGCCGGTATCGATAATCTTGAACATGCCGCTGCGTTCCAGGTCGGCCTTGACGATGGCCGAGATCTGGGCCGGGGCGACGTTTTCGTCGGCGAAGGTGGCGATGGCGATCGGAATCTGGTTGCTGCCGACGCCGGCAATTTCCACGCGCAGCTGGGCGTTGGCGCTCGAAGCGGCCAGCACGCTTGCGCTGAACAAGAGGGTATAGAGTTTCTTCATAAGCGTTTATCCACGTTCTGTGATCAGTTCAGATCTTTCATTGAGAAACCAATTTCCAAAGTGCGCTCTACCGTACCATCTTTCTTCTTTGGCAGTGGTGACGATTTCATAATGCCTTTTTCTACCGCTTCGTCGAAGTCCGGCAGGCCGCTGCTCTTGACCTTGCGGACCGAAATAATCTCGCCGGTCGGCAATTCTTCAATCTTGAAGACCACGCGCGGGTTGCCCGGCACGTCGGTATTGCCCAAGTACGAGGTGCTGCTTTTGATCTTGCTGACGATGCTGGCCAGATAACCGGAATCGACCCGCGGTGCGGTCGACCTGGCGGCCTCGCCGCTGCCGGCCGCACCGGTAATCCTTTGCATCTCGGCCGCGCGCAACTGCGCCATCTTCTTTTCCTCGGCCGCGGCTTGCTTGGCTTTGGCCAGCTTTTCCGCTTTCTCCGCGGCCTTTTTCTCAGCCAATTCCTTGGCTTTCTGTTCGGCCAGCAGCTTTTTCTCCTGCTCTTTCTTCTTTAGCTCTTCTTTCTCACGCTCAATCTTTTCCTCGGCCAGCTTCTGCTCGCGCGCCTTCTCTTCCTTCTTCTTGCGTTCCAGCGCGATATCCGGTTTCGGCGCGGCCGGCGGCTCCACCGTTTTTACTGGTGGCGGCGGTGGCGGTTCGGGGCGCGGCTCCGGCTTGGGTGCAGGCTCCGGTTCCGGCTGGGCCACGGGCGGTGGCGGCGGCGGGGCGGCGGCTTCGGTTTGCATATCCCAGACTTCGGCTTCTACCGAAACGGGTGGAGTGCTTTGCCAGTTGACACCAGCCCATAGAAAAAACAGCAACACCGCGTGCATCGCCAGCGCGAGCAGGATCGACGGCAGCCGGCTCGGCTCGGGCGGGACCCGGTAGGGAGCGCCGGCGTCAGGGTTCAGAATTGCCATGGCGTTGTCACTTGGTGGCCAGGCCGACCCGGTTGATACCCATCTTCTTGGCTTCCGAAATGAGCTGGATGACTTCGTCGTACTTGCTGTCCTTGT
>CAMLFK010000050.1 GCA_946479255.1 uncultured Oxalobacteraceae bacterium | reverse complement strand
GGTGTTCTCCCAGTACAGCACGTCGTGGCCCTGTTCCTGCATCAGCGCCACCATCTTGCGCGCGTGGCCCGGATGCACCCGGTCGTCGCGGGTCGAGGTGGTAAACAGCACGCGCGGGTACTTTTTATCTTTCGACACGTTGTGATACGGGGAGTACTTGCTGATGAAATCCCATTCCGCCGGCTGGTCCGGGTCGCCGTATTCGCCCATCCATGACGCGCCAGCCAACAGCTTGTTGTATCGGCGCATATCGAGCAAAGGCACTTGGCACACCACCGCGTTGAACAGGTCCGGGCGCTGGGTCATCGCCGCGCCGACCAGCAGGCCGCCATTGCTGCCGCCCATGATGCCGAGGTGGCGCGGGGTGGTCACCTTGCGCGTGATAAGGTCCTGCGCCACTGCCAGGAAGTCGTCGTAAGCCTTCTGGCGGTTCTGCTTGAGCGCCGCCTGGTGCCAGCGCGGACCGAACTCGCCGCCGCCGCGGATATTGGCCAGCACATAGACGCCGCCTTTTTCCAGCCAGCTGGAACCCATGATGGCGCCGTAGGACGGCTTCATGGCGATCTCGAAACCGCCGTAACCGTACAACACGGTCGGGTTCTTGCCGTTCAATTTGGTCTTCTTGTCCATCACGACAAAGTAGGGCACCTGGGTGCCGTCTTTTGAGCGCACCTGGAACTGCTTGACCGTGTAAGGTTTGGCGTTGAAGAAGGCCGGCATGCTTTTCAGCTGGGTGCGCTCGTCGCTGCCCACTTTGCCCAGGTACAGCGTGGTCGGGGTCAGGAAATCGGTCACGGTCAGGAAGTACTGGTCGGAGCTGTACTGGTCGAGTGCCGATACGCCCAGCGAACCGAAGGCCGGCGCGCTCACCGCCCGGCGCTGCCACTTGCCGTCCACCAGGCGCAGCTCGACGACACGGTTCTTGACCTTGTCGAGTTCATTTAACAGCAGCGCGCCGCCGGTCATGGTGACGCTGTCGAGCGAGGTGGTGGGGCTCGGAGTAAACAGCACGGCAAAATCGCGCTCGCCCTTCAGGAAAGCGGCCAGGCTGGTGGCCAGCAGCGCACCTTGGCGGTAGGTCTTGCCGCCCACCGCCCAGTCCGAGCGCAGTTCGATGACCAGCTGGCCGCGTACCGTGTAGGCATTGGCGTCGTCCGGCTTGTCGATCTTTGTCAGCTTGTCGCCGTCGCGCAGGAACAGCTCATTGGTGTAAAACGTGATCTGGCGTTCCACGAAGTCGAGCCGATGGCCGGGGGTGAAGTCGTGATAGGCGGAGACGCTCATATCGTCAGCCTTGCCCTCGAACAGAGGCTGGGCCGACCCAAGCGCGGTACCGCGCTTCCACAGCTTGACCTGGCGCGGATAGCCCGAGCTGGTCATCGTGCCGGGCCCGAAGTCGGTCGCCACGGTGACGGTATCGCCATCGACCCACTGCGCGCCGCCTTTGGCTTCAGGCAGTACAAAGCCGTCGGCCACGAAACCGCGTTTGGCGGTATCGTATTCGCGCACCACGTGGGCGTCGCCGCCGCCGCGCGAGAGCGAGACCAGGCAGCGCTGGCCGGCCGGCGGCAGGCAGGAGACGCCGCCCCAGACCCAGTTCTCTTTCTCGTCGCGCGCCAGCTGGTCCAGGTCGATCACGGTTTCCCAGGCGGGCGCGCTGCTTTGAAACTGCTCCAGGGTGGTGCGGCGCCAGATGCCGCGCACGTGAGCTGCGTCGCTCCAGAAGTTGTAGACATGCTCGCCGTGCTTGGTGACGAAGGGGATGCGCTCCTTGGCATTGAGGATGGTCTTGAGGCGCGTGAGCAGCGGCGCGAAACCGGGCCGGTCTTCGAGTTCCTTTTGCGCAACAGCGTTGCGCTCGCGCACCCAGGTCAGCGGTTTCTCGCCGCCCACGTCTTCCAGCCATTGATACGGGTCCGCCGGGGCCGCGTTTTGCCCTTGGGCGGCGCCGATTGCCCCCAGCCCCAACAAGATACCTGTTGCCAGTTTTGTCATGTCGATGTGCACTTTCAAAGTGAAGTTCGTGTTGCCGAGCATGATAGCAATAATGCGGCGCGGATGTTTCCCCTCAGTCTGCCTTACGCACTGACCATCTTTAATAGTATGCTGACGACTGAGCAATTATTATGCGCAGGAAAGAGGGGGCAATTCAACGATGGGGCAAGCATTCACGCACACCATGGATGGTGGTGCGGCCGGCATGCCGGCCCCGCGCAGGCTGTTATGGGGCGTCGGGCTGGCCTTGTCGCTGCTGGTCGGCGCCACTTCGTACATGGCGGCCGAAAAAGTCGTGCACGACGACGCCAGCCGCCGCTTCGAAGCGCTCGGGCGCAGCATGCAGACCAGCTTGAGCGCCCATACCAAGTCCTATGACGATGTGCTGCGCGGGCTGGTGGCCCTGTTCGCCAGCGCCGAAGGGCCGGTCTCGCGCGAGCGCTTCCACCGCTATGTGGACGCGCTCGACGTCAAACGCAACTTCCCCGCCATTGAAGCCATCAGTTTCGCGCGCCACGTCACCGACGCCGAGCGCGCCCGGTTCGAAGCGAACGAACGCGCCAGCGGCTACCCCGACTTCGCCATCCGTCCGCCTGGCCGCCGTGCCGCGTACCACGTCGTCACCTATCTGGAGCCGGAGGGGACGCTGCGCGAGAAGCACGGTCACGACATCAGCTCCGTCCCTACGGCGGCGGCGACACTGGCGCGCTCGCGCGATACCGGCCAGCCCCGCGCCAGCGGCGTTCCGATCATGGTCGGAACGCCGCCCCACGTGGTGCTGGGCATGCGCATGCCGGTGTACGAGTCCGGCGCGCTTCTGGACAGCGTAACGGCGCGCCGCGCCGCGTATGTCGGCTCGGTCGGCGTGGGTTTTTCGGTGCCCTTGCTGGTGCAGGGCGTGCGCGACGAGATCGCCCACAAGGCCCTGCGCCTGGCCCTGTACTCCGCAGGCGGGCCGGCCAAGGACGGCGAGCGTAGCGCCATCGGCCCGCGCGATCACATGTTGTTCAATGACGATTCCCACGGTGTGCCCCCCGGCCGCGACTGGTTCGAAACCATCCTGCCGATCGACTACAACGGCGCCCTGCTCAAGGCCCGCCTGCGCATGCGCAAGGCCGACTTGTACACCAGCTTCGACCGCTACTTCCCGGTCGCCGCCATGCTGGCCGGCTTTGCCGCCGCCAAGCTCATTTGCGCGCTGTTCTTCACACTATATTGGTCGCGCCGCCGCGCGGTCGAACAGCGCGTGCTGCTCGACCTGGTCCTGAACAGCATCGACGCCCACGTCTACATGAAAGGGCGCGACCGCCGCTACCTGTACGTCAACGCCCGCACCGCCGAAGCCTTGGGCCGGTCGGCCGGGGACATCATCGGCAAGCTCGATCGCGAAGTGATGACATCCGCCCAGGCCGACCTCTGGTGGCAGCAGGACCAGGGCGTGTTCGAGGACGGCGCACGCGTGGCCTCGCAGTTCGCCTTCACCCAGCGCGACGGCGATGTGCGCCAGCTATGGACCGTCATGGTGCCGGTGGTCGAAGACGGCGCGGTGGTGGCGGTGCTTGGCCTGTCGACCGACATCACCGAACTGCACCGCCTCAAGGCCGCCGCCGACGCCGCCAACCAGGCCAAGAGCAACTTCCTGTCGAATATGAGCCACGAGATCCGCACGCCGATGAACAGCATCATCGGCATGTCGCACCTGGCCCTCAAGACCGTCACCCATCCCAAGCAGCGCGACTACCTGGAGAAAATTTACCACTCCAGCCAGCACCTGCTGGGCATCATCAACGACATCCTCGACTTCTCCAAGATCGAAGCCGGCAAGCTGGAACTGGAGGTGGTCGACTTCGGCCTCGATAGCCTGATGCAGAACATCGTCGGCCAGCTGGGCGAGGCCGCCGCCGCCAAAGGCATCACGCTCGACGTCGAGATCGCGCCCGGCATGCCGCGCCAGCTGCGCGGCGATCCGCTGCGGCTCGAACAGGTGCTGCTCAACTTCACCGGCAACGCCATCAAGTTCTGCGAGCAGGGCAGTGTGCTGGTGCGGGTGATGCCGCAGCGCCAGGAAGGCGCCGCGGGCCTGGTACGCTTCGAGGTGCGCGACACCGGCATCGGCATGAGCGAGGCCGAAATCGCCGAACTGTTCAAGTCCTTCCACCAGGCCGACCCCTCCACCACGCGCAAATACGGCGGCACCGGGCTGGGGCTGGTGATTTCCAAGCAGCTGGCCGAACTGATGGGCGGCACGGTGGGCGTCGAGAGCCAGCCCGGCAAAGGCAGTACCTTCTGGTTCACCGCGCGCCTTGGGCAGGCGCTCAACTTCCTGCCGGCCCCCGGCGAGGAAGTCTCGCCCGAGGTGCTGCAGCAGATCAGCGGCGCTTACATCCTGCTGGTCGAGGACAATCTGTTCAGCCAGCAGGTGGGCAAGGAGCTGCTGGAGGAGGTCAACGCCACCGTGGTGGTGGCCAACAACGGTCGCGAGGCGATCGACCTGATGCTCAAGCAGCGCTTCGATTGCGTGCTGATGGATGTGCAGATGCCGGTGCTGGACGGCTTCGAGACCACGCGCCTGATCCGCTCGGACGCCCGCCTGTGCGACGCGGTGGTGGTGGCCATGACCGCCAACGCCGGGCGCAGCGACCAGGAGAAGTGCCTGGCGGCGGGGATGGACGAATTCGTCACAAAACCGATCTCGCCCAAGCTGCTCTTCGAAGTGATCGCGCGCTGGATCGAGCAGCGCCCGGTGCGCGAACGGCGCCGCCGCACGCCGCATGGCGGCTTCGGAGTGCCGGGCCATGCCGGGCCGCCGGGGCCGGCGTCCAGCAATCCGGACATGCTCGATCTGGCTGCGCTGTCGACGACCTTCGGCGGCAATCCGGAAAAGATGCGCAAGTATGCCTTCATGTTCCTCGACTCGGCCCGCGACGGGCTGCGGGAGCTCGACGATGCCCTGGCGCGCGAGGACATGAATAGGGTGGCCGACCTGGGCCACCGCATCAAGTCATCGGCGCGGGCGGTGGGAGCGATGGGCTTCGCCGAGCACTGCCAACAGCTCGAAGCCCTGCGCGATGGCGGCACAGTGGAGCAGGCCGGGGCGGTGGTGATGCGCATGGGCGCGATGCTGGAGACGCTGGCCGGGCATGTGGCGACCGAACTGGCGGAGTAGATTGCTGCCCGGCGGCTTTGCCTATCGCCGCAAGACCTGATGCAGGCAAGCGTCGCCGCGTTCAGCCCTGGGCGCGCTTGATGGCTACTTGGGCGCTGGCGCGGGCCAGCGCCGCATCGAATAGTTCCCGGTCCGAGTAGACCTGAATCAGGTTGCCGGTCTGCGATAGATGCTGGGCGATTGCAACGGTGAGGTTCACCAGCTTTGACCCCGTCAGCACACTGACGCGTTTGAGCTGATTGCGCGAGTTTGAGAAAAAATGCGTCCATTCCTGGCTCACTTCCGTGGTGACCAGGGCGGCCTGTTCGGCATCGACCAGAAGCTCAAGCGGGCCATAGCGCATGATTTCAAGCCGGATCTCGTCCAGGGCCGCGCTGCCGAACTGGCCCTGATCGTTGCCGACAATGGTGACAAGCAATGCGCCGGGCCCGAGGCGGCGGAATCTGAAGGAGCCGTTTCCACTTGCGAGCTCGATACTTCCATCGGCCTCGATGCGCTTGTTTAGCTGTTTTTCCATTGACATTCCATTGCACCGAAACGGCACCCGATTAGTGATATTCCAGATATTGTACCGTTGGCGTGCCGCATTATCCGATATCGGAGGCCCAGTTCGCCTCCCGCGTTAACGCCGATCATAGCGCAGGCGCGCGGCAATTGCGCGCCGCGGCTGACACAGCAGGTGTAGAGTTATTTGATCATCATTGCCAGATGGCCAACCTGGGTGGGGTCCTTAAAATCCGTTTCCCTACCGCATACTCAGCAAAAATAGTATGCTGTGCCCGCAGCAACCCGGCGCGCATATTCGGAGTATCATGGTTTCCCCCATCACCCCCGGCCTCATCATTCTTCACGGTAATCAGCTGGAAGAACTGCGCGCGGCCCTGTTCGGCTGGCTGCGCCGTTACCCGCTGGCGCCGCTGGAGTCCGAGACCGTGCTGGTGCAGTCCAACGGCGTGGCCGAATGGCTGAAAATCGCCCTGGCCGAGGAGCTGGGCGTGTACGCCGCCACCCGCGTGGCGCTGCCGGCGCGCTTTCTCTGGGAAGCCTACCGCGGCATGCTGGGGCGCGAACGGGTGCCGAGCCGCTCGCCCTACGACAAGGGCCCGCTCACCTGGCGCCTGATGCGCCTGTTGCCGGCGCTGCTGGCCGACCCGGTGTTTGCGCCGCTGCGCCATTTTCTGGGCGATGGCTGTCCTGAACGCCGCCTGCAACTGGCCGAGCGCCTGTCCGACCTGTTCGACCAGTACCAGGTCTACCGCGCCGACTGGCTGGCCGACTGGACCGAAGGGCGCGACCAGCTGCGCAGCGCGCGCGGCGAAGCCATTCCACTGCCGCCGGACCAGTGCTGGCAGGCGCAGCTCTGGCGCGCCGTGCATGCCAGCGTGCCGGCCTGGGAGCGCCAGTCCGGCCGCTCCACCATCCACCAGCAGTTCGTCGACGAGATCGCGCGCGGCCTGGAACCGGCCGGCCGCCTGCCGCGCCGGGTGGTGCTGTTCGGGATGTCGGCGCTGCCGTACCAGACCTTGCAGGCCGTAGCCGCGCTGGCGCGCCACACGCAAGTGCTGCTGGCCGTGCCCAACCCGTGCCGGTTCTACTGGGGCGACATCATCGACGGGCGCGACCTGTTGCGCGCCGAACGCAAACGCCAGCGCGCGCGCGGCGCAATCGACCTGGCCACGGTGCCGCTCGAAGAAATGCACGCGCACAGCCACCCGCTGCTGGCCAGCTGGGGCAGGCAAGGGCGCGACTTCGTGCGCCTGCTCGATGAATTCGATGGCGCGCGCCAGGCCAACGAGCAACTGCGCGACGACCACCTGCGTATCGACCTGTTCAGCGATGGCGAAGGCGACACCTTGCTGGCCCAGGTGCAGGCTGCCGTGCGCGACATGCTGCCGCTGGGCGAACACCAGTTCGAGCCGCCACCGGCGCGGGACCGCTCGATCGAATTCCACATCGCCCACAGCGTGCAGCGCGAAGTCGAGGTGCTGCACGACCAGCTGCTGTCGTGGTTCGCGGCCGATACCAGCCTGCGCCCGCGTGAAGTGGTGGTGATGGTGCCCGACATCGACACCTTCTCGGCCGCTATCCATGCCGTGTTCGACCAGCACAAGCGCAGCGACCCGCGCTATATTCCGTTCGAGATCGGCGACGTCAAGGACCGCAGCGTCAACCCCTTGTTAGTCGCCTTGGAGTGGCTGCTGCGCCTGCCGCAGCAGCGTTGCCGCCAGAGCGAAGTGCGCGACCTGCTCGACGTGCCGGCGCTGGCGCGCCGCTTCGGCCTGCTTGACGACGATCTTCCTACGCTGGGCCAGTGGATCGAAGGCGCCAGCGTGCGCTGGGGCCTGGACCAGCAGCACCGCGAAGGGCTGGGGCTCGGATCGGCGGGCGAGCAGAATGCCTGGATCTTCGGCGTGCGGCGCATGCTGCTCGGTTACGCCAGCGGGCATGGCGCGAGCTTCGGCGATATCGAGCCGTATGCCGAAGTGGGCGGACTGGATGCGGCCCTGGCCGGCTCGCTGGCGCAGCTGATCGAAACCCTGCTGGCCTGGCGCGCGCTGCTGGCCGAAGAACGCACCCCGGCCGACTGGGGCGGGCACGCGCGCGCCTTGATGGCGGCGTTTTTCGACGCGGCCGAGGAAGCCGACCGCCTGACCCTGGCCCAGCTGGGCGATGCGCTCCAGGGCTGGCTGGAAACCTGCGACAACGCCGGCTTTGATGAAGCGGTGCCGCTCGCGGTGCTGCGCGAAGCCTGGCTCGGTGCGCTCGACGAACCCACGCTGAACCACCAGTTCGTATCCGGCGGCGTCACCTTCTGCACCCTGATGCCGATGCGCGCGGTGCCCTTCCGCGTGGTATGCCTCCTGGGGATGAACGACGGCGACTTCCCGCGCCGCGCCGGCCAGGCCGACTTCGACCTGCTGACGCTGCCCGGCATGGCGCGTCCGGGCGACCGTTCGCGGCGCGACGACGACCGCTACCTGATGTTGGAGGCGCTGCTGGCCGCGCGCGACAAGCTCTATATCAGCTGGGTCGGCCGTAATGTGCGCGACAACAGCGAACAGCCGGCCTCGGTGCTGGTCTCGCAGCTGCGCGACTACCTGGCGGCGGGCTGGCGGCTGGACCTGCACGCCATGACCACCGAGCACGCGCTGCAGCCTTTCAGCCGGCGCTATTTCGAGCGCGGCGGCTTGCGCACCTACGCCGCCGAGTGGCGTGCGGCCCATGCCGACGATGCCGCGCTGGGCGAGGACCTGCTGCCGGCCTACGAACTGGAACCCGACTACCGGCTCAAGCTGGGCGAGCTGGCCACCTTCCTGCGCCAGCCGGCGCGCTACTTCTTCCGCCGCCGGCTGGGCGTGTCTTTCCTTGATGCCGATCAGCTGGGCGAGGACGAGGAGCCGTTCTCGCTGGACGCGCTGGAGCGATTCTTCCTGGAAGACACGCTGCTGGACGACAGCAGCGAGCCGGAGCCTCTGGACGAGGTGCGCGCCAGCCTGGCGGCGCGCGCCGAAAGGTTTGCGCGCGAAGGCGTGCTGCCGATCGGACTGGTGGGCCAGCAGTGGCAGCGCAAGCTGGTCGACGACCTGGTGCCGGTGCGCTCCGCCTGGCTGCGGCTGTGCGCGCGCTTCGGCAAGGCGGCGCCCAAGCTGCCGGTCAGCCTCGACGTACCCGGAGTGCGCGTGGAAGACTGGATCGACAAGCTGCGCAGTGGCGAGGGCGGCACCGTCTGGCTGGCGCAGATTTCGTCCAAGGTGCTGGACAAGAAGGGTGGGGCGCGCGGCGACAGATTGCTCGGCCCCTGGCTGCGCCAGCTGGCGGCAGCGGCGGTGGGCCAGCCGCTGAGCGGCTACCTGGTGGCGCGCGACGCGATCGTGACGATGGCGCCGCTCGACCCGGACACCGCGCGAGAAAGGATGAAGACTATCGTCGGCCTGTGGCGCCGGAACCTCGATGCGCCGCTGCCGGCCGCCTGTAAGACCGCGCTGGCGTTCCTGCAGGGCGGCGACGCCCGCGCCGTCTACGATGGGGGCTTCGAGCTATCCGGCGAGGTGGAGGATGAAGCGCTGGCGCGGCTGTGGCCCGACTTCGCAGCGCTTGCCGCAACGGGCGAGTTCCCGCTCATCGCCAAGGAGCTGTATGGCCCGCTGGCCGACTGGCTGGGCGAATCCGTGACGATCGAAGCGATGATGGTGCGAGGTGACTGAAAATGGCTGAACATCTCGACCCCTTGCACTTTCCGCTGCATGGCTCGCGCCTGATCGAGGCCAGCGCCGGGACCGGCAAGACCTGGACCATCGCGGCACTGTACGTGCGGCTGGTGCTGGGCCACGGCGGCGGGCATGGCTTTGCCCGCCCATTGGCGCCGGCCGAGATCCTGGTGATGACCTTTACCCGCGCCGCCACGCGGGAGCTGTCGAACCGGGTGCGCGAGCGCCTGGTGGAGGCGGCGGCCTACTTCCGTGGTGAGCTCAAGGGCGAGGACAGCTACCTGGACGCACTGGGCGAAAGCTATGCCGGCGAGGGCGCCCGCCTGGTCGCCGCGCACCGCCTGATGCTGGCCGCCGAAACCATGGACGAGGCGGCGATTTTTACCATCGACGCATGGTGCCAGCGCATGCTGCGCGAGCATGCTTTCGACAGCGGCAGCCTGTTCGACGAAGAGCTGATCAGCGACGAGAGTGCGCTGTTCGAGGACGCGGCCCATGACTACTGGCGCCAGCATGTCTACCCGCTCAATGCAAGGGCCCTGGATGCGCTGCTGGAATGCTGGATGGATGTCGGCGCGCTGAAAACATCGGTGCGTGAGCTGGTGCGCCGCGTGCACGTAATGCAAGTGCCGGCCGATGGCGAGCCGCTGGGGGCACTGATCGCCCGGGTACAGCGGGTCCAGGCTGCCGAACTGGCGCGCCTTAAAGATGGCTGGTATGAGCGCGCCAACGCCATGGAACAGTGGATCGCCGCCCAGCGCGAAGGCGCGCCCAAGTGCTTCAATGGAAACAAGCTGCGCGCCGAATCGCTGGAGAAGTGGTTCAGCGCGCTGCGTGCCTGGGCACTGGAACCGGCCATGCTGATGCCGGCGCTGTCCGACACCGCCTGGAACCGCCTCACTCCGGACGGTATCGAGGACGCCTTCAGCAAGGGCTTCGCCGTCGACGTGCCGGACTGCTTCGGCTGCACCGCCGGCCTGTTTGAAGCGCTGCAGGCAATCGACCCGCTGGCCCATTCGCTGGTACGGCACGCCGCGGCCAGCATCGCGCGCCGCATGACGGACTTAAAGAGCGGCAGCCGCCAGTTCGGCTTTGCCGACATGCTCGAACGCCTCAAGAGCGCGCTCGAAGGCGGCAATGGCGAAGCGCTGCGCCAGCGCATCGTGGCGCAGTATCCGCTGGCGATGGTGGACGAATTCCAGGATACCTCGCCCGACCAGTACGCGATCTTCAACCTGCTGTACCGGGTGGCAGGCAACGATTCGGCCCAGGGCCTGTTCCTGATCGGCGACCCGAAACAGTCGATCTATGGGTTCCGCGGCGCGGACATCCACAGCTACCTGTCGGCGCGCCAGGCCACGCAAGGGCGCCACTATCAGCTGGGGACCAACTACCGGTCCACAAGCGCGCTGGTGCAGGCCGTCAACCGTCTGTTCCTGCACGCCGAGCCGCATGGCGACCATCCTGGTTTTGCGGCCGGCGCCTTCCGCTTTCGCAAGGGCGAAGTCAACCCGCTGCCGTTCGAGCCGGTCAAGGCGATGGGCAAGAACGAGCAGCTGGTCGGGGTGGACGGGCCGTACCAGGCGCTGGCGGTGTGCAGCTGCGAGCACGCCGAACTGTCGGCCGACGACTACCGCGAGTTCTTCGCGCACCACAGCGCCGAGCATATCGTCGCATTGCTGAACGACCCCAAGGCCGGCTTTCGCAATAAGGACGGGTTCACCCGCCTCATGCCGGCCGATATCGCCATCCTGGTGCGCGACCGGCGCGAGGCCGGTGCCATACGGCGCGCGCTGGCCCGGCGCAAGGTGGCCAGCGTGTACCTGTCCGACAAGGATTCGGTGGTCGACAGCGAGGAAGCGCTTGATGTGCTGCGCTGGCTGCATGCGGTGGCCAGCCCGCTGGACGGTGCGCTGGCGCGGGCCGCTTTCGCCACCCGCACGGCCGGACTGGGACTGGCCGAGCTGGCCCGCCTCTCCAGCGACGAACTGGCCTGGGAGGCGCGCATCGAGCAGCTCAAGGCCTTGCATGTGATCTGGCAGCGCCAGGGCGTGCTGGCCATGCTGCGCCGCTTCGTGCACGAGCTGGGCTTGCCGGCGCGCCTGCTGCAGCAAAGCGGCGGCGAGCGGCGCCTGACCAACCTGCTGCACCTGGCCGAGCTGCTGCAGCAGGCCAGCACCCAGCTCGATGGCGAGCAGGCGCTGATCCGCTGGTTCGGCGAGCAGATCGCCGGCGCGGGCGAGGGCGGGGACGAACGGGTGCTGCGGCTGGAAAGCGATGCTGAACTGGTCAAGGTGGTCACGGTCCACAAGTCCAAGGGCCTGGAGTATCCGCTGGTGTACCTGCCGTTCGCGGTCACGGCGCGCAAGACCGACAAGCGTAACCGCAGCTTTTTCGAGTATGTGGACCGCGACGGCGTGCGCCGCATCGACCTGGCGCTGTCCGATGAAGCGATGGAAGCGGTCGAGCGCGCCCGCATCGAGGAAGACTTGCGCCTCTTGTACGTGGCGCTGACCCGTGCGCGCCACTTCCTGTGGCTGGGCGTGGCGGCGGTGGCTGGCCGCAAGGGTGGCGAGAATCGCCTGCATGAATCGGCGCTCGGCTATCTGCTGACCGGCGGCGAACCGATCGCCACCACCGACATGCGCGCGCGCTGGGAACGGGTGCGCGGCGAGCTCGATGCCATCGAATTGAAGACCCTGGCGCCGGCTGGCGGCATGACCATGCTGGCGCGCCAGGACGTCAAGCCGGACCTGATCGACGCGCCCGCCTACGATGCGCAGTTTGAGCGCAACTGGTCGGTTGGCTCCTTCACCTCGCTGACCCGCCAGACCAGCGCCGCGCCCATGCGCGCGCAGGAGGAAACCCTGCTGGAGGAAGAAGACCGGGTGCCCGCCATGCGTGCCGACGACGCGCCATGGCACCGCTTCCCGCGGGGCTCGGTGCCGGGTAACTTCCTGCACGAGCAGCTGGAATGGATGGCCCAGGAAGGCTTTGCGATTGCCGACGACGAGCAGTTCGAGGAGCGCCTTGGGCAGCGCTGCGAGCGCGCCGGCTGGGGCCATCGGCAGGAAGACGCCGTCATCTGGCTGCGCAGCGTGGCGCTCACGCGCCTGCCGTACATCGACGCGGCGCTGGCCGAGATTCCCCAGGTGCTGCCGGAGATGGAGTTCTGGTTTTCCAGCCATGCCTTGAGCAGCGCCGCGCTGGACCGGCTGTGCCGCCAGCACCTGCTGGGCGATACGCCGCGCCCGCTCCTGCCCGAACGCCAGCTGCACGGCATGCTCAAGGGTTTTGCCGACCTGGTGTTCGAATACGAGGGACGCTACTGGGTACTCGACTACAAATCGAATGCGCTTGGCGCGGGCGATTCGGCCTATACGAAGCAGGCCATGGCGGCCGGCATGGCGGCGCACCGCTACGACATCCAGGGCGCCATCTACATGCTGGCGCTGCACCGGCTGCTGAAAAGCCGCCTGGGCGAGGCCTACGATCCGGCCACGCAGCTGGGCGGCGCGGTATTCCTGTTCCTGCGCGGGATCGCCAACGCCGGCACACGCGGCTGCTATCACCTGCCGCCCGAGCTGGCACTGCTCGATAGTATCGACGCCCTGCTGGGACACCCGATGGAGGCCGCATGACGAGCGCACTGTTCGAGCAGGTCAGCGCGCTGACCGAAGCGGGCCAGCTGCGCCGGCTGTCGGGCGTGTTTGCGCGCTTCGTCGGCAGCCTTGGCGCGTCGCCGCCACCGTTGATGCTGTCCTGCGTCCTGTTGTCGGAGCTGGAAGGGCGCGGCCACAGCTGCCTGCTGCTGGGCGACCTGGCAAGCGACCCGGCCGGGCTGCTGGGCTGGGAGGCCGAGCAATGGAAGGCTTTGGCGTCGGCCGCCGCGCCGCTGCCCAAAAACGTCAAGGGCTGGGTCACCCAGCTCTGTGCCTGCGACCAGGTCTGGCACGTGGGCGACCTGGACTTCGACCAGCCGCTGGTGCTCGACGGCGATCGCCTGTACCTGCGCCGCTACTGGCGCGACGAGCGGCTGGTGGCGCAGACCGTGCTCACGCGCGCGCAGCGCCTGCGCGCGGTCGACCCGGACCAGGTGCGCAAGTGGATCGGCATCCTGTTCGGCAGCGGCCGGCACGCCGGTCCCGACTGGCAGCGCCTGGCCTGCGCCATCGCGCTGCGTGGCGACGTGTCGATCATCACCGGCGGCCCCGGCACCGGCAAGACTTATACGGTGGCGCGCCTGCTGGCGCTGCTGTTCGCGCTGGCGCCCGATTCGGCACACCAGCGCATCGCACTGGCGGCGCCGACCGGCAAAGCCGCCGCGCGCCTGAAGCAGTCGATCGACAAGGCCCTGGGCGAGCTGGCCGACAAGGTGGCCGGCGCGCTGCCGCTGCGCGAACTGACGGCGCGCATGGGCGCCGCCAGGACACTTCACAGCCTGCTGGGCGCGCGTCCCGATACGCGCAGTTTCGCCCACCATCGCGGCAATCCGCTCGACGTGGACGTGCTGATCGTCGACGAGGCGTCGATGGTGCACCTTGAGATGATGGCTTCGCTGCTGGATGCGCTGCCCGAGGGCGCCACCCTGATCCTGTTGGGCGACAAGGACCAGCTGGCGTCGGTGGAGGCCGGCGCGGTGCTGGGCGACTTGTGCCGCGATGCCCAGGCCGGTGGCTATTCGGCCGGCACGCTGGCATACGCGCTGGCGGCCACCGGCGAAACCATTCCGCCCGAGTATGCGGGCCAGGGCGGCGCACTGGCGCAGCAGACCGTGATGCTGCGCGAGAGCCGCCGTTTCGGTGGCCCGATCGGCCAGCTGGCGCTGGCGGTCAATAGTGGTGACGTTGAACGTGCCGAGGCGGTGCTGCGTGGCGGCGACGACGCGGTGCGCTGGATCGAGCACGCGCACCAGCACCAGGTGGTGCAGCTGGCGGTGGACGGCTACCAGCCTTACCTGAACCTGCTCAGGGAAGGCGCCGACGTGGCCTTGCACGATGCGTGGGTGAGCGCGGTGCTGCAGCGCTTCGAAGCCTTCCGCATCCTGTGCGCGGTGCGCGAAGGGGAGTGGGGCGTGGTCGGCCTGAACGAGGCGATCGAGCACCGTCTCGATGGGGCGGGGCTGATCAAGCGGCGCGGCGAGTGGTATATCGGGCGGCCGGTGATGATCACCCGGAACGACTATGGAACCGGGGTTTTCAATGGCGACATCGGCCTGACGATGGCGGACCCGGAACGGCCCGGATCGTTGCGCGTCTACTTCCTGGAGGGCGACAGGGTGCGCAGCGTGCTGGCCACGCGCCTGCGCCAGGTGGAGACGGCGTACGCGATGACGGTGCATAAATCGCAGGGGTCGGAGTTCAGGCATACCGTGCTGGTGCTGCCGAAAGAGCGCGGCGCGATGATCGCGCGTGAGTTGATCTATACGGGGATTACCCGGGCCAGTGCGCGCTTTACGCTGGTGTCGCCGGGGTCGGGGATACTGGCCGAGTCGATTGTGCGCAGGACCCAGCGGGCCAGTGGCTTGCGCGAGATGATCGCGCCATAGCCAATACAATAAAAAACGCCGGCATCAGCCGGCGTTCCATTCATCCATTCAATCAATCAGCGGCGGCGCTTGACCGGGCGCGATTTGTACTTGATCCGGCTGCTACGCACGGTCGACTTGGACACTGCGCTGGCGGCACGCGCCATGATCGGCGAACGGCTACGCTTGCGTACCACGCCCGGCGCATCGTCACCCTCGATGAAGCGGCGGATGTTGAGCGCGTCGACGATACGGGTCGAGCTGGCGCCGGCATTGAGCAGCACCAGGGTGGCGTTCTTGCCTGCGGACTTGATGCGCATGATCAGGCAGCGGCCCGCTTCCTGCGTGTAGCCGGTCTTGGACAGGCCGATATCCCAGCCCTTGGCGCCAACCAGGCGGTTGGTATTGTTAAAGCCAACGCCGCGGCCATTGATGTTGATGATGTCGCGCGCCTCCGTGCTGATGCGGGTGATTTCCGGGTACTCGGCGGCGGCGATCGCCATCTTGACCAGGTCGGCGGCGGTCGATTTGTTCTGTGGCGACAGGCCGGTCGGCTCTTCGATCGTGGTCTGGTTCATGCCCAGCGCCGCGATCTTGGCGCGCACGGCGGCCTTGAAGGCCACGGTGCCGCCAGGATAGGTGCGGCCCAGCGCGTGCGCTGCTCGGTTGTCAGAGGACATCAGCGCCAGTTGCAGGACGTCGCTGCGGCTGATGCGTGCGCCGACCGGCACACGCGAGGTGCTGTGCTTGAGGATGTCGACGTCGCGCTGGTCGATGGCGATCATCTCATCCATGTCCTGCTGGGCGTCCAGCACGACCATGGCGGTCATCAGCTTGGTCAGCGAAGCGATCGAGACGACCGCGTTGGCGTTCTTTTCCAACAGCACCTTGCCGGTGCCGTCTTCAATGACGAGGACCGATTGCGAGCCGAAAGGCAAGGCCGAGGCCGCGGCGGCGGACATCGTCAGAACCACGGAGGCAACAAATTGTTTGATCATAGTGAGCGAATAGTGGCAAAAAAGTTGCGGGGTTCAATGTCGGGGCGCCTGACGGTTGGGGCGCTGCGCACAATCATGAAAGCTTACGGATGCAGCGTATAGCTGCAAGGCAACTACTCAAGCCTTGAAGATATCACCCAGGCTCATCCGTGTCTACGGCACACGCCAATTTTTTAGGCACCGATGCAACTAATTTCTTACAAAAGCGTTGTAAGCCACTGATAACGTGCACTTTTGCAATCTTTGGTGGAGCGGCGGGAGCATTGCACCCCCGCCGAAAACAGATTCTTTTTACTTTGGCAGGTAGATCTTGTCGAACTCGCCACCGTCATCGAAGTGTTTTTTCTGCGCCTGCCGCCAGCCGCCGAAGACTTCGTCCACGGTAAAGAGCGAGATCGGCTTGTAGTTGGCGGCGTAGCGCTTCATCACGGCGTCCGAACGGGTGCGCATGAAGTGCTTGGCGCCGATTTCCTGCCCCACGTCGGAGTAGAGGAAGTTCAGGTAGGCGGTCGCCTGCTTGCGAACGCCGCGCTTGTCGACCACTTTGTCGACAAGGGCGACCGGCGACTCGGCCAGGATCGACATGGGCGGGTAGACCACTTCGAAGTTGTCGCCGAACTCAGTGCGCACCATCGACACTTCATTTTCGAAGGTCACCAGCACGTCGCCGATCTCGCGCTGGGTGAAGGTGGTGGTGGCGGCGCGGCCGCCGGCGTCCAGGATCGGCACGTTCTTGAAGATCTTGTTGACCATGTCGCGGGCCTGGGCCTCGGTGCCGCCTTTCTTGATGACCGAGCCCCACGCCGCAAGGTAAGTGTAGCGGCCGTTGCCGGCGGTCTTAGGATTCGGAATCACCACCTTGATGCCCGGCTTGGCCAGGTCGTCCCAGTTGCGCACCTGCTTAGGGTTGCCCTTGCGGACCAGGAAGATCATGGTCGAATAATAAGGCGCGGCATTGTGCGGGAACTTCTTGGCCCAGTCTTTCACCACCAGGCCGCGATCGGCCAGCATATCGATGTCGTTGGCCTGGTTCATCGTCACGACGGAGGCTTCCAGCCCGTCCGCCACGGCGCGCGCCTGCTTGCTCGATCCCCCATGCGACTGCTTGATTTCGACCGTTTCGCCGGTGGTCTTTTTCCAATGGGCGATAAACGCCGGATTGATCTCCTTGTACAGCTCGCGTGCCACATCGTAGGACACGTTCAGCAGTTCGGGATCGGCGGCGCGGGCCGACAGCGGCAGCAGCAAGGTGGCGGCCGATACGGCCACGAGCAGACGGCGGCGCAACGAAATGTTTGGCATAGATACATCCTCCTAGGGTGAGTGGGTAGCAGAATAGTCCAAAACCCGCCGCTCTGCAGCATCAGGGCGAAAAACCGGCGCATGCTGCAGTGCCGCGACGGCCGGGCAGCACAACTCGCCGCTTTGTTGTATAGTCGCGCTGCCTCGGTGACAGGCACCAGAATTATTGCTGTAACGTTATTTTGTGAGCCGCAGATGGGTATTCAAATTCGCCAGGCAACACCCGAGGACGCCGATGCCGCATGCCGTGTGTTGTGCCGTTCCATCACCGAGTGCTGTGTCCAGGATCATCGGCACCAGCAGGACACCTTGAACGCCTGGCTGGGCAACAAGACGCCCGCCATCGTCGGCGGCTGGTTTTCCACGCCATCGAATTTTCCCCTGGTTGCCGAATGCGAAGGCGAACTGGTCGGCGTCGCCCTGCTGACCCAGGCGGGCAAGTTGGCCTTATGCTATGTGCTGCCCGAAGTGCAAGGGCAGGGCGTTGGCAAGGCGCTGGTGGAAGGGCTGGAGGCGCAGGCCCGGGTATGGGGCATCAGCAAGCTCAAGCTGCATTCCACCTTGACCGCCAGCGAGTTTTTCGCGCGCCGCGGCTATCTGCATGCGGGCAAGGAAAGATCCTGCTTCGGCCTCGAATGCGACTTCCTCTGGAAGAAGCTGGACGAGCCGCCCGAAAGCGGCTCCCGCAAACGCTTTTGTAACTGCGGCGGTAACTAATTTTCGGTTGCAGCGCAACAAACCCTGTCCCGTACGGCACAAGCTTGCGCTATAGTGGCGCCTTTGAGTTTAGCTCACTACATTCAGCTTCTTACCGTTCATGGCAACACGCAGACATTTTCTTCAACGCGGCCTTGCCTGGTCCGCGCTCGGCGTGGTGTCCGTCCCGCTGATCGGGCACACCCGCAACGCCAAAACTCAAGATGAGGAAGTCAGCACCAGGCTGGCGCCGCCTCCCGATATTTTCGATGCCCAGGCGCTGGACATCGATTTCTGGCTCAAGCCGCGTACGCTCAAGCTGATCCGTCCATCCAGCGGCGAGCGCACCAAGGTGCTGTACTGGAAAGATGGGGAAGTGATCGATTCGGCCTACCAGGAACTGTGTCACATCATGCGCGATGTGAACGGCAAGGAAACCGCGCCGATCGATCCCAAGCTGTTCGAAACCTTGTGGGGCACGCAGGCGTTCATCGCCCGGTACGGCATCGAGCAGCCGCTCGAGATCCTGTCGGGCTATCGCACCAGCAAGTCCAATAATGCGCTGCGCGAAGCCGGCGTGCCGGCCGCCCGCCAGTCGCTGCATGTGCAGGGCAAGGCGGCCGATGTCCGCATCACGAATCTGAACGCCGAGGTGCTCGGCGGACTGGTGCGCAGTTTCCGCCAGGGCGGGGTGGGGTATTACTACCGCGCCGGTCCGCGCGGCGGCTGGATTCACGCCGATACGGGCTTGAAGCGCACCTGGAAGGGCTGAGCTGGGGGCAACCCTACACTATTCATAGTGATAGGGTTTTTCCGGCACGCTGGACTGGCGTTGTTTGTCGAGCTCGTCCAAGTCCACCCGGTGGTCCCACCAGATATACCAGCCGCGCTGGCGATCCTCGATCACTTGCGGGCGCTTGGCCAGGTACTGTCCCATGAACTGGTCGAATTCCGAGACATATCCCCCGGCGAACGGGCGGTACTGCTGCGGGTGCGGCTGCATAGGAGCTCCTGTCCAAGTGCCTTGGTTAACGTTACTATGACAGACAGCCAAGCCCTTGGTTCGCCCTATTGATTAGCAATCCTATGAGTACCGACGCACTGCAAGACCCCGCCCCACCGCGCTTCCGCCCCGTTCCCTGGACTGAACTGACCACGCCGCAAGACGTCGAGCTGTGGATCGCCGAGCACAACCAAAGCCTGACCGAACACATCGGCCCTCAGGAAACCGGCTACGGCGTTTGTTTCACCTTGACTGAAGGCGGTAACATTTACCTGCAGACCACTGCCGACGCCATCATCCTCGACGTCGAGGCCGATGCCAGCTGGGTAGCGCCGCTGATCGTGGCCGCGACTGGTGCGACCGAGCCTGCCGGCCAGATCTGGGTGCTGCCCGACGACAGGCTGGTTCAGCTGATTATCGGCCTGTCCAGCCTGGTGCAAAGCACGACTTTGGTCAGCGGCCACCCGTTCGGATCGCGCGCCAGGCAACGCGGATACCGCTGAGCGCAACACGCTGGCGGCCTGCGCGCATGCGCACGCGGCAACAACTCGACATGAGCTTCGAACGCTGCTAGTCTTAACCGACATGCTGTCATGATCGAAGTACCGCGCGAGGCGAAATGGATAACGAGCACGATCCCGCATCCCTTGGCAGTGTTCCTCCCCGGCGCACGCGCCGCGCCGACCGTTTGCCGAGGCTTCCGCTGAGCCAGCAGGAGGCCGCCGGCCTGCCGGCCGCTCCCGGCACCTGCGAGCCAGGCGCGCCACTTCCGCTCATCGACAGTTGCGGCGTCAGCGTCGAACGCCTGCGCTACGAAGACGAGCAAGCCTGGTTCAACGAACTCAATCTGCTGGCCCCGCTGGGCTGCTTCCTCATCGGTTTCGACCGCGTCATCCTGCAGGCCAACCTGGTCGGCGCCGAATTGCTGCGTATCGCGCGCCGGGAAGCCCCCCAGTACCATTTTCGCTCCTTCATCAATCCGCCATTCCTGGTCGACTTTGACCAATTCATCGAGCGCGCCCTCAACAGCTGCGAGCCGGTCCGCTGCCTGCTCGACATGCGCCTGGGCGGCAAAGTCGAGCCGGTTGCGCTGATCGGCTGCGCCGATGGGAGTGGCCAGGCCTGCCGCGTGATGATCGAGCCGGCCGGTGGCAAGCTGGCGGCGGTGGAGTGCAGCGAGGAGCGCTTTCGCCGCATTGTCCATTGCGCCCAGGAAGGCATCTGGGAAATCGACGCCGACGCCAACACCACCTTCGTCAATCCCAAGATGGCCGCCATGCTCGGCTACACGATCGAAGAAATGCATGGCCGCCCGCTCACCGACTTCATGGATGCGGACGAACGCATCCTGTGCGAGCGCCTGTTGTCGCGGCGCCGCCAGGGCGTGGCCGAGCGCCACGAGTTCCGCTTTCAGCGGCGCGACGGCCAGAGCATGTGGACCAGCGTGGCGAGCAATCCTATCTTTTCCGGCAACGGCGCCTATCTGGGGGCGGTGGCGCTGGTCAGCGACGTGGGCGAGCGCAAGCACTTGCTTGAGCTGGCCTGGCAGCAGAGCAACTTCGACACGCTCACCGGCCTGCCGAACCGGCCCATGTTCATGGACCGGCTGTCGGTGGAAACCCGGCGCGCCGACCGCAGCGCCGGCTTCCTGGCGCTGGCGCTGATCAATATGGACCACTTCAAGGAGGCCAATGAACGCCACGGGGCGGCCATGGGCGACGCGCTGCTGGTGGAAGCGGCACGCCGCATCGGCACCTGCGTGCGTTCGACCGACACCCTGGCGCGCCTGGGCGGCGACGAGTTCGGCGTGATGCTCGCCGGCCTGGACCATGTCGGCAGCGTCGAGCGTATTGCGCAATCCATGCTGGCGGCGCTGTCCTTGCCCTTCGACGTCAAGGGGCGCAAGATTTTCTTATCCGCGAGCATCGGCATTGCCCTGTACCCGCCCGATGCCGACAGCATCGACAGCCTGATGGCCGCGGCCGGGCAGGCGCTGGCCATGTCCAAGAGTGGCGGGCGGAGCCGCTTCAGCTACGCCCAGCCGGAATTGCAGGAAGCCGCGCGCGCCCGCCAGAACATGGCGGTCGACCTGCGCGCCGCCATTGCCGCCCAACAGTTCGAGGTGTGGTACCAGCCCATCATCTCCCTGCAGACCGGCAAGATCTACAAGGCGGAAGCGCTGCTGCGCTGGCGCCACCCGAGCCGCGGCTTGCTGGGCCCGGCCGAGTTTATCCCGTTTGCCGAATCGAATGGTTTGATCGTCGAGATCGGCGACTGGGTATTTCGCCGCGTGGCGCAGCAGGTCCAGCAATGGCAGCGCAGCCTCGATCCGGCTTTTCAGATCAGCGTGAACAAGTCGCCGCTGCAGTTTCGGCGCGATGCGGATGGTTATCAGGGCTGGCTGAGCTATCTTCGCCAGCTCGGTCTGCCGAACAACAGCATCGTGGTTGAAATTACCGAAAGCGCGCTGATGGGCGCGGCGCCCCAGGTGCTCGAACGCCTGAGCCAGTACCGCGCCATGGGCGTGCAGCTTGCGCTGGACGATTTTGGGACAGGGTATGCGTCGCTGTCGCACCTGCAACGCTATGACGTCGACTACGTGAAGATCGACCAGTCTTTTGTTGCGACCATCGATGAGGACGTGGGCGACCTTGCGCTATGCGAAGCCATCATTGCGATGGCCCATGCGCTGGGCTTGAAAGTCGTGGCGGAGGGGGTGGAAACGCGGGTGCAGCGCGCGCTGCTGGTCGATGCGGGCTGCGACTACGCCCAAGGCTATATGTTCGCCCACCCCTTGCCGGCGGAGCAGTTCGAGGCGATGGCCAATGCGGCGCTGCATCGTTTGCCGCATTAAGTACGTCGGTGAGCCGCTTTTTAAGCTGTCATTCCCGCGGAGGCGGGAACCGATAACACTTGCCCGAAGTAGAACATACTGAATCACTGATCAAAAGTGATATGGGTCCCCGCCTCCGCGGGAATGACAGATGAAACGCCAGCAGGTGCATCCTAATTACATATTCGGGTAGTTCGGCCCGCCGCCACCCTCAGGCGTCACCCACACAATATTCTGCGTCGGATCCTTGATGTCGCAAGTCTTGCAATGCACGCAGTTCTGCGAGTTGATCTGCAAGCGGTCCTGATTGTCTTCCGTCTTCACGTACTCGTACACACCTGCCGGGCAATAGCGCGACTCCGGCCCGGCATACTTGGCCAGGTTGATATTAACCGGCACGCTGTTATCTTTGAGCGTCAGGTGAATCGGCTGGTCTTCCGCATGGTTGGTGTTCGAAATAAACACCGACGACAATCGGTCGAAGGTCAGCTTGTTATCCGGCTTAGGATAAGCGAT
Source organism: uncultured Oxalobacteraceae bacterium (assembly GCA_946479255.1). The sequence continues at coordinate 786 of CAMLFK010000050.1, read as the reverse complement.
CGGCGCATAGTTGGCAGCCGGCTTCAGGCACTCATGGTCGCCATAGTCGCGGTGCAAGGTCCACGGCGCTTTGCCACGGAAAATCATCTGGTCGATGGCGGTCATGATCGAACCAAGGTACAAGCCCTTGGCCAGCCATGGTTTAACGTTACGCGCCACATGCAATTCCTCATGCAGCCACGACTTTTCAAACGCTTCCGGGAAGGCTGTCAGCTCATCGAACTGGCGGCCTTCGCCCAATGCCGCATAAGCCGCTTCGGCCGCCTGCATGCCGGTCATGATGGCGGCGTGGCTGCCTTTAATGCGGCTCATGTTCAGGAAACCGGCATCGCAGCCGATCAGCGCGCCACCGGGGAACACCAGTTTCGGCAGGGCCTGCAGGCCGCCGGCGGTAATCGAGCGGGCGCCGTAGGCGATGCGCTTGCCGCCCTCAAAGAAAGTACGGATCGCCGGGTGCGTCTTATAGCGCTGGAATTCCTCGAAGGGCGACAGGTAAGGATTCTCGTACGACAGGCCGATCACATAGCCGACCACCACCTGGTTGTTCTCCAGGTGGTACAGGAAGGAACCGCCATAGGTGTCCGACTTGAGCGGCCAGCCGGTGGTGTGGATCACCAGGCCAGGCTTGTGCTTGGCCGGATCGATTTCCCACAGTTCCTTGATGCCGATGCTGTACGACTGCGGGTCCTTACCCTTGTTCAGGTCGTAGCGGGCAATCAGCTGCTTGCCCAGGTGGCCGCGCGAGCCTTCCGCGAACAGGGTGTACTTGGCATGCAGTTCCATGCC